>NZ_VKAC01000019.1 GCF_008041935.1 Quadrisphaera setariae | reverse complement strand
TGCTTGAACGTCTCGGATGCGAACGCGAAGTGGTTCTTCGACCTGGCGCGGCGGGGGGACGTGGTGGATGTGACCGGGACGGGTCGGGCGATGGAGCTGACGAACGGGTTGGGTGACTGGGTGTTGAGCTGGGAGCAGTGGACCGCACTCCAGACCTGAGCGGCCCCGGGTCCGGGCTGCTCGGGTCGCACCGGGCGAGGCTCCTCGCCGTCGGCGGGGGGCTGGGTCTCACGTGCCTGCTGGTCACAGGCTGCGGTGGTGGCGCCGTGGACGGTCCGCAGGTCGTCGGTGTGGAGCAGGACGCCGAGGACGGGCTCCCCGTCGTCGTCCACGTGGTGGTCGAGGCGTCCTGCCCCCGCCTCGAGTCCGACGTCTTCGACACCTCCCTCCTCTACGTCGACGGCGACCGCGCGCGCGTGCGGTCCGACTGCACCCAGGACGGGTTCGACAGCGTCTTCACCTTCGACGCCCGCCTGCCGGCGTCGTCGACCGTGGTCCTGTCCCCGAGCGACCTGCGGGGAGTCACCGTGGACGCTGCCCGGGCCTCCGCTGCGGGAGAGGTCACGCTGCGGTACGAGCCCCAGGACGGTGGTTTCAGGCCTGTCGCGACCTCCTACGGCGACGGCGAGGACGAGCCGGTCAAGCGGTCTCGGTGAAGCGCCGGAGTGCCGTGGTGCCAACGGCCTCTGGTGCTCGTCGCCCTGCGCGAGGGGATCAGCGGATGAGTGGGGCTCGTGGTGATGCAGTGGTGTCCTTCTCACGTTGCGTGAGGCTGCGATCACGGCGCTGACCTGCGGTGATGAGGCCCACCGGACTGTCGGTGGTGACCTCTAACGTCTTGGACATGACCTCCAGTGCGCCCCCGGTGTGGGCGGTCGGTGATGACGCCGACCCACCCACCGCGCGCACTGGCTCACCCGAGGTCGAACCTGAGGTCGAGCGCGATGCCTTCGATCTAGACGACCACGACGACGATCACCTGGTCCGCTTCCGCACCTCCTGGTGGACCCGCGCCTTGTCCGAGGACCCGTTGACCGGGTCCATCGCCGAACGGCGCCGGATCCGCCCCGCCATCGCCGCCGCCGTCACCGGGGACCCCGGCCCCGATCAGCTGGCGGCGTTGGACGCCCTGCAGGCCGCCCTCGGGCAGGCCTGTGACATCCCAGGGCTGGCACTGTCCAGCAGGGAGTGGACCGAGGTGGTCGCCGCCAGCGACCGCTGCGCCTCCTAACTGCACGCCCTGCACCTGAACCTCATCGCCGGCCTGGACACGGCCAAGCTCACCGAGGGCCCCGCCCGGGCCCAAGCGCGGGACTCCCGCCGCCCGGCCTCTGATGAGCTGGCCCCGGTGCTGCGCATCGCCGGGCGCACCGCCACCGCTCTGGTCGGCCTGGCCCGCCAGCTCACCGACCTGCCCGCCGCCGAAGCGGCGCTGGTGCGGGGGCAGATGAGCCCGGCCCAGCTGCGGGAGCTGGCCACGGTGTGCCGGCGCCTGCCCGAGGGACCCGCCGGGCAGCGCGCCCGCAGCCTGGTGGAAGCGCGGGCGGTGAGCGCGGCGGCGACGTTGAGTCGGGCACGGTTGGCGCACGTGCTGCAGGAGGCGGCGCTGGCCGCGGATCCGGGGTATGCGGCGCGGTCGATGGCCGCGGGCATCGCCGAGCGGGACGTGGTGCTGCGGCCCTCACCGGTGCCGGGGTGCAAGCGGGTGGTGGCGGACCTGGAGGCTGCGGATGCGGCGCGGGTGTGGCAGGTGATCGCCCAGATCGCGGCCAACGCCAAGGACGGTGACACCTACGCCACCGACAGCACCGACAGCGATGACGGGCAGAGCGAGCAGCAGCAGCAGGACCAGCGGACGGCGGCGCAGATGCGCGCTGATGTGCTGGTGAGTCTGGTGGTGGGGGACTTCAGCCCTACCCCTGAGCTGGTCGCCACCGCGCTGGGCATGCCCGTCCCCACCACTGTCCCCAGCGCTGACCGCACCGCTGACCCCGAGACTGCGTTCGCCGATGCCGGCACCACTCCCGACGACGACACCGCTCCCGAGGACGACGACGAGGACAGCGGCGAGGGCGGTGAGCAGGTGCCGGTGAGCGGGCTGGCCCCAGACACCCGCGCTCTGGTGCGCATCCCCACCCCCGAGCAGCGGGCGCGGCTGTCGGAGGTGCACATCGTCGTCTTCGCCGACGACCTCGCAGATGACCACGGAGGCGAAGAATCCGACGGCGATCTCGACGGGACTGGTGGTCCCGATGCCCCTGAAGGCCCCGGTGAGGGGCCCGAGGGTGGGTTGGCCGGGGAGGGCTCACCACCGCGGCCTCAGGGAGGCGCACCGACCCCCGCCGACAGCGACCACCCATCCAGGGCACCAGACCCGGAGGGCACCTCGGTGACACCACTGGCTGCACCGCCCACCGCGCCACCACCAGGGCCCGCGCCGTCCGCGCCGTGCCCGCCGTCCCCGCAGGGTCGAGAACGGCCCCGCCTCACAACTGCACAACCCACCACCGGCATCACCGACCCCACCGGCGAGCCCTCCGGCACAGGCACAGGCGCAGGAACCGGCCACCCCGCCGGTCCCGCCGGCGCCGGCGCACGCCTGCGAGCGGCCCGCCGCACCCGCGCCGCCCGCCGGGCGCTGGCCGGGTACGGACCCTTCGGCTACATCCCCGGCACCGGACGCCTCGCCCCGGACATCACCCGCGCCGCGATCCGCGCCGCCAGGTGGCGCCGCCTGGTCGCCGACCCGGCCACCGGGGTGCTGCTCCACCGCTCCCGCTGGACCCTGCCCGCCCCCGACCACCTCCCCTGGGCCAGCAGCGACGGGGCAGGGGGACGCCGCAGCACCGCCGAGCACCTCGGCGTGCTGCTGGACCAGCACGCCGCCCCCCACCCCACCGGCCCCCACGACCCGAACGACCCGGCCAACCCCGCCACCCGCATCGAGGTCACCTACCGGCCCTCGATGCTGCTGGCCGCCCACGTCCGCTCCCGCGACGGGGTCTGCATCTCCCCGGTCTGCCACCACCCCACCCGAGCAGGCGCCACCCAGCTGGACCACACCACCGCCTGGGGACCTGCCACCCCCACCCGGCGCCGCGGAGGCCTCACCGAAGCCGGCAACCTCGGCTGCATCTGCCAGCGCTGGCACACCGCCAAGACCCACGGGGACTGGACCCTGCACCAGCCCACCCCGGGCTCCTTCACCTGGACCTCCCCGAGCGGGCGGGTCTACCACCGCAGGTCCACCCCGCTCCTGCCCGACCTCGCCGACCTCCTCGACCTCGCTTGAGATGGCGAGGCGCCCCCAACGGGCTGCGCTGATAACGGGAGCAAGCGCGCTTAACGACTTCTGGGGACCGACCGCCCAGCGGCACAGCCCACAAAACCCCGGAAGCGGACAGCGACCCCCGGGGGAGCCCGTCCAGCTGGCTACGCCGACAACCGCACGCAGTCCCGGACCCGGGCTCGCGCCCAGTCGGCCTGCTCCCCGTCAAGGTGTCCCCGGTGCGCCGTCTCGACCACCTGCACCAGCGCCAGGTGCAGGTCGTAGAGCCGCTGTCGCGTGAGCTGCGCCGCCGAGGTCGGTGCCCACCCGTAACTGCGGACGAAGGCCGAGGTGTCGCCCCACCAGCCCGTCTCGAGCGCCGCGAAGCCGAACTCGGCGAAGGGGCCGCCGGAGGATGCGCGCTCGTGGTCCACGACGGCGACGACGCGCCCGTCCCGCACCCTGCAGTTGCCCGGCCGCAGGTCCCACGCCACCAGTCGCGCTTCGGTCACCTCGCCCAGTGCCGGTGCGCCGGCCAGAGCGACGGCTCGCAGCTCCGCAGTGCTGCATCCCAGGTCGACGCGACGGCGCTCGCCGTCGTCGATGACGTCATCCAGAATCCCGAGGAAGGTGGACGTCCAGTCGTGGCCCACCGGCCCGACGAGCCGCCCGAAGCCGGGCCCGCAGACGGTGCCGACCTCGCGCGTGAGGGCGCCGACCTGCTCCAGGCACGCGCTGACGTCGGCCAGCAGTCAGCGGTCGCGGACGACGTCCAGGTCCTCGCCGTCGACGTGCTCCATGAAGAAGCGGTCGGCGTCGCACAGGGCCCGCGACCTGTCGACGGCGTGCACCCCCGGAACCGGGACGCCCGTGCGCTCCCGCAGCACCTCCAGCGCCACCAGCTCGGTGGCCATCGCGTCGCGCTCGTAGGTCATGACCTCCAGGTGCGGTGGCGGTGCGACCTTTGAGCACCACGAGCCGCCCCGAGCGCAGGCGGATCCGGTGCACCGCGTTGAAGAGGCCGTGGCCGAGCTCGCAGACCCACGTCTCGTCGCCGTCCTCGGCGACCTCAGTCGAGCCGTAGGCGCGTGCCGTCAGTGCCCGGAGCACCGGCAGGGGCTGACGGTTCTTGGTGGGGCTGTTCACGCGGGTCAGCACCCCGACGCGGCGAGGTCGTCGAGGAGGGGGTTGGCGTCCGCCAGGTCCTGCGTCATCAGGGACGTCGACGCCGCGGCGACGCACTCCGCTGAGGCGTTCACGGCGACCGTTCCGCCGACGGCGGCGAACAGCGGCAGATCGGAGCGGCTGTCGCCGAGGGTGAGGCACCGCGCGGGCGCGACCCCGTGCGCCGCGGCGACCGCCAGCGCCTCAGCGCGCTCGTCCCAGTAGCGCCCCACCCCGCCGGTGAACGCCCCATCGACCACCCCCGGTGCCGGCCCACCGCTGAGCGCGAAGCCGAAGCGCTGCGCCAGGTGCGCCGTCACCACCGTCCACGCGAGGCTGGTCAGCACGGGCAGCCAGTCCCGACGTCGGCAGTGGTCGACGACGACGACCCGGTCCACGGTCCGCGAGGCTAGAGCGCCGACGCGTCGTTGATCTGCCGGTGACCTGTCGGTGGCGAGCGCCACGATGAGTCCGGCGCCGCCGTCCGGTCCAGGTGGGGGAGCCACCGGTCTCGCACCTCCTGGAGGACGCACGTGTCGCAGCTGCTCAAGGTCCAGAACTTCTCCGTCTCCACCGACGGCTACGGCGCCGGCGAGGGGCAGAGCCTCGAGCGTCCCTTCGGGCACGCCGACCCGCGCCAGATGGCGGGCTGGATGTTCGCCACCGCCAGCTTCCCCGGCCGGCCGGGCCCGGGCGGGACGAGGGGCCTCGACGACCACCTCGTCCGCGACTTCCACCACGGGATCGGTGCGGAGATCATGGGGGCGAACAAGTTCAGCCCCCACCGCGGCCCGTGGACCGAGCGCGACGTCGAGCGGTGGCAGGGGTGGTGGGGCGACGAGCCGCCGTTCCACACGCCGGTCTTCGTCATGACGCACCACCTGCGTCCGTCCTTCACGCTCTCCGACACGACGTTCCACTTCACCGACGCGCCGCCCGCCGCTGTCGCGGAGCAGGCGAAGGCCGCCGCGGGCGGTCTCGACGTCCGCCTGGGCGGGGGAGCGCAGAGCATCCGCTCCTTCCTCGAGGCCGACCTCGTCGACGAGCTGCACGTCGCCGTCGTCCCCCTGGAGCTGGGTGCGGGCACCCGCCTGTGGACCTCGGCCGAGGACCTGGACGACAGGTTCCACCGCGAGGTGGTCCCGAGCCCCAGCGGCGTGGTGCACCACCTGCTGTGGCGCCGATGAGCCCGTGAGCACCTAGCACCGCTGAGGACCACGACGGCGGGGGTGCCCGCGACGGCCGTGCCATTATCTAAGCGTGCGCGAAGATAAGCGGACGTGCGGACGTCTACCGGACAGCGACTACGTCGAGCTGGCCGTCGAGGTCTTCTCGATGCTCGCCGACGCCACGCGCGTGCGGATCCTCCTGGCCCTCAAGGACGCCGGGGAGCTGTCCGTCAACCACCTCGCCGAGGTGGTGGGCAGGTCCCCGGCGTCCGTCTCCCAGCACCTCGCCAAGCTGCGGCTCGCGCGGATCGTCACCACCCGCGGTGACGGCGTGCGCGTCTTCTACCGGCTCGCCAACGAGCACGTGCCGCAGCTGGTGACCGATGCGATCTTCCAGGCCGAGCACGCCCTCGGCGGCACCCCGCGCCACCACCACTCCCACCCCTCCCCGCTCGACCAGCACGACCAGCACGACCAGCACGACGACGAGCAGGGAGCCACCCCGTGACCAGCACCCTCACCGACCCGCGCCCCGCCGCGGACGTGCGCCCCGGCGGTCGTGTCCTCGCGGAGCCGCCGTCCCTGCTGGCCACCGGCGTCCGCCTGCCCGAGGTGCGGTGGGCGGCCCTCGCGCTGCTGCTCTTCCTCGTCGCCTGGCCGCTGCAGCTGGCCGGGGCGCCCGCGCCGCTGTGGTGGGGGCTGTACCTGGCCTGCTGCGTCGCCGGCGGCTGGGAGCCCGCCTGGGCGGGCACCACCGCCCTGCGGGAGAGGACCCTCGACGTCGACCTGCTGATGATCGTCGCGGCCATCGCCGCCGCGAGCATCGGCCAGGTCTTCGACGGCGCGCTGCTCATCGTCATCTTCGCCACCAGCGGCGCCCTGGAGGCGCTCGTCACCCAGCGCACCGCCGACTCCGTCACGAGCCTGCTCACCCTGGCGCCCGAGCGCGCCACCCTGCTGGTCAACGGGCCCGGCGGCGGGGCGCGCGAGCGCGAGCGCGAGGTGGATGCGGCGGACCTCGCCGTCGACCACGTCATCCTCGTGCGCCCCGGTGAGCGCGTGGGGGGCGACGGCGTGGTCGTCGACGGCGTCAGCGAGGTCGACCAGGCCGCGGTCACGGGCGAGTCGGTGCCCGTGCGCCGCGAGGTCGGCGACGAGGTCCTCTCCGGCACGGTCAACGGCACCGGCGCGCTCACCGTGCGCGTCACCCGCGCCGCCAGCGACTCCGTCATCGCCCGCGTGGTGGCCCTCGTCAGCGAGGCGTCCCGGACCAAGGCCGCCCGCCAGCTCTTCATCGAGCGGGTCGAGCAGCGGTACTCCCTCGGCGTCGTCGTCGCCACGCTGCTGGTGTTCACCGTGCCGCTCGCGCTCGGGCAGGAGTTCCGGCCCACCCTGCTGCGCGCCATCACGTTCATGATCGTCGCGTCGCCCTGCGCGGTGGTCCTCTCCACGATGCCGCCGCTGCTCGCCGCCATCGCGAACGCCGGCCGCCACGGGGTGCTCGTGAAGTCCGCCACCGTCATGGAGCGCCTCGGGCGCACGCAGGTGGTGGCCTTCGACAAGACCGGCACGCTCACGCAGGGCGCCCCCGAGGTGGTCGACGTCCTGCCCGTCTCCGGCCGCAGCCGCGACGAGGTGCTGCGGCTGGCCGCCGCCGTCGAGCGGCACAGCGAGCACCCCCTGGGCCGCGCACTCGTCCGCGCCGCGGACACCCCGGCAGAGCAGGACGACGACGAGGGCCCCCGCGCGGCCGAGGACTTCCGGGCCCTGCCGGGACGCGGGGTGGAGGGCGTGCTCGACGGCAGGCGCGTGCAGGTGCTCCAGGCCGCTGACAGGGGTGGCGAGGGCGGTGAGGGGCTGGTCGGGACCGTCGTCGACGTCCTCCTCGACGGGGAGCGCGTCGGCTCGGTGGTGCTGCGCGACGCGCTGCGCCCGGACGCCCCCGACGCCGTGGCCCGCACCCGCGCTCTCACCGAGGACGTCCACGGGCACCCGGTGCACCTGCTCACCGGCGACGACGCCGCCACCGCGGCGGACGTCGCGGCGCGCACCGGCATCACCGCCGTGCACGCGCACCTGCTGCCGGAGCAGAAGGCCGCCGTGGTGGCCGACCTCGAGCGTCGCGGGGTGCCCGTGATGGTGGTCGGCGACGGTGTCAACGACGCTCCCGCCCTCGCCGCCGCCAGCACCGGGGTGGCCATGGGCCGGCACGGGTCGGACCTGGCCCTGGAGACCGCCGACCTCGTCGTCATCCGGGACGAGCTGACCGCGGTGCCCGCCGTCGTCGCCCTGTCGCGGCGGGCGCACCGGCTGGTGGTGGCCAACCTCGTCATCGCGGCGGCGTTCATCGTCACGCTGGTGACCTGGGACCTCGTGGGCGCTCTGCCGCTGCCGCTGGCCGTCGCCGGCCACGAGGGCTCGACCGTGGTGGTGGCGCTCAACGGGCTGCGGCTGCTGCGTCGCGGTGCGTGGGGGGCCTGACCCTGCTGTCCCTGCTGGCTGTGAGCCGTCGACGGCGCCCGTGAGGCGGCCCGTGCGGCGGGGCGAAGGTGAGGAGAGGCGCTCCTTCGCAAGGCCCGCCTCACGAGATCGGCCGGCGAGGCCCTCGGCAGACTGGGATCCGTGACCAACGACGCAGTCGCACCCCCCGCTGCCGAGCCCGCGCTGCACCGCGGCATCGGCGACCGGCTGAACTGGCTGCGGGCCGGGGTGCTGGGCGCCAACGACGGCATCGTGTCGGTGGCCGGCATCGTGCTGGGCGTGCTCGGCGCCACGACGGACCGCAGCGTCCTGTTCACCGCGGGCACCGCCGGTCTGGTGGCCGGTGCGCTGTCGATGGCGGTGGGCGAGTACGTCTCGGTGAGCACCCAGAAGGACACGCAGAACGCCCTCCTCGCCCTGGAGCGGCGCGAGCTGGCGGAGACGCCTGAGGAGGAGCTGGCCGAGCTCGCGGCCATCTACGAGGCCAAGGGGATCCCGACCGAGCTCGCCCGTGAGGTGGCCGTCGCGCTGACCGAGAAGGACGCGCTGCGCGCCCACGCCGAGGCCGAGCTCAACCTCGACCCCGACGAGGTGGTCAAGCCGTGGCAGGCGGCGTGGGCCTCGATGGGCTCGTTCACCGTCGGCGCGCTGCTGCCGCTGCTGGCCGCGCTGCTCATCCCGGCGCCCGCGCAGGTGGTGGCCACGGTGGTGGCGGTGCTGCTGGCGCTGGCGCTGACGGGTGCGGTGAGCGCGCGGCTCGGCGGGGCGGGCGCCCAGCGGGCGGTGCTCCGCACGGTGATCGGTGGGGCGGTGGCGATGGCCGTGACGTACGGCATCGGCTCGCTGGTGGGCACCGCCGTCTGACGGGTCCGAGGTGTGGCGGCGGGGCTCTGACCTGCGTTGATCGTCACGACCGGCGGAACCGTCGGGGTCGATCTACGATCGCGGCGGTGGTAGGTCGGGGGCCACGAGCAGTCCCGTCGGAGGACGGGACGGGTGCGCCGCGGGGCATCTCCAGGGGCGGGACGCGGTCGTGTCCCCGGCCCGCGGAGGGCCCGCCGTGCACCGGACCCCGTGAGCAGAGGCCCTGCCGCCCAGCTCTCCGAGAGGTCCCAGCCATGACCGCGAACCCCGCAGCAGACGCCACCGGCTACTCCACCTACGACGACGTCCTGGAGGGGAAGTGCCCCTTCGGCGGGAACACCGTCGGTGGCGCGCAGACGTCACCGCCGACGCTCTCGGACTGGTACCCCGACCGGCTGCGCGTCGAGCAGCTGCACCGCGACGGTCGTGCGGCCGACCCGCTGGCCGACCTCGACCACCCCGCCGCCTTCGCCACCATCGACCTCGAAGAGCTCAAGGCGGACATCACCCGGCTCCTCACCACGTCGGTCTCGTGGTGGCCGTCGGACTACGGGAACTACGCGCCGCAGATGGTCCGCATGGCCTGGCACTCGGCCGGCACCTACCGCATCGCGGACGGGCGCGGCGGCGCCGGTCAGGCGATGCAGCGGTTCGCGCCGATCAGCAGCTGGTGGGACAACGGCAACACCGACAAGTCGCGGCGGCTGCTGTGGCCGGTCAAGCAGAAGTACGGCGCCGCCCTGTCCTGGGCCGACCTCATCGTGCTCACCGGCAACTGCGCGCTGGAGGTCATGGGGTTCCCCACCATCGGCTTCGGCGGGGGACGCCGGGACGCGTGGGAGGCCGACGACGCCACCTACTGGGGCCCCGAGCACCTCGACATGACCGACCCCGGCTCCTATGACGACATGGTCGACCGCAGCGGCCGGTGGACGGCGGAGCCCGGCGAGCCCGGCTACGAGCTCCAGCAGCCGCTGGCGGCCTCCCACCAGGCGCTCATCTACGTCAACCCCGAGGGCCCGGGTGCGAACGGCGACCCCGCCGCCTCGGCGGTCGACATCCGCATCACTTTCGGTCGGATGGCGATGAACGACGTCGAGACCGTCGCGCTCATCGCCGGCGGCCACGCCTTCGGCAAGAGCCACGGCGCGGTCCCCGCGGACCAGATCGGCGCGCCCCCGGAGAACGCCCCCATGGAGGCGATGGGCCTGGGCTGGCACAACCCCGTGGGCTCCGGGAACGCCGAGCACACGATGACCAACGGCATCGAGGGCTCCTGGACACCGAGCCCCACGCAGTGGGACAACTCCTACCTGGAGAACCTCTTCCGGTACGAGTGGGAGCAGACCCGCAGCCCCGCCGGGGCGCTGCAGTGGACGCCGTCGGACCCCTCGGCGCCGAAGACCCCCGACGCCCACCGCGCTGGCGTCGAGCACTCGCTGATGATGATGACCAGCGACATCGCCCTCAAGGTCGACCCGGTCTACCGCGAGGTGTGCCAGCGCTTCCTGGCCGACTTCGACCTGTTCACGGACGAGTTCGCCAAGGCCTGGCACAAGCTCACCCACCGCGACATGGGCCCGAAGTCGCGCTACCTCGGCCCGGACGTGGCTGCGGAGGACTTCATCTGGCAGGACCCGCTGCCGGCGCGGGAGCACCCCGTGGTCTCCGCAGCGGACGTCGACCGGCTCAAGCGGGCCGTGCACGACACCGGGCTGTCCGTCTCCGACCTCGCCTTCACCGCCTTCTCCTCCGCGGTGACCCACCGCGAGTCCGACAAGCGCGGCGGCGCCAACGGGGCCCGGATCGCGCTGGAGCCCCAGAAGGACTGGCCGGTCAACCGCCGCACGGTGCCGGTGGTGGCCGCCCTGCGCGACGTCGCCGCCGCGTTCAACGCCTCCGCTGTCGGCGACGCCGCCCGGGTCAGCCTGGCCGACGTCATCGTCCTGGCCGGCTGCGTGGCGGTCGAGGACGCCGCGGCGGCGGCGGGCTCCACCGTCTCGGTGCCCTTCACGCCCGGCCGGGTCGACGCGACCCAGGACCAGACCGACGTCGCGCAGTTCCAGTGGTTGGCGCCGGTGGTGGACGGGTTCCGCAACTACGAGCAGCCCGACCTCGCGAGCGTCACCGACGTGGCCCCTGAGCGGTTCTTCCTCGACGAGGCGTCCCTGCTCGGCCTGACCGCCCCGGAGTGGGTGGTGCTGACGGGAGGGCTCCGCGTGCTCGGCTGCAACCACGACGGGTCGGCCCACGGCGTGTTCACCGAGCGCGTGGGCGCTCTGACCACGGACTTCTTCACCACGCTGACGACCATGGACCTCCAGTGGGCCGCGGCCGACGACGCTGCTGGTCGACCGACCCGCTTCACCCTGGACGACCGCGACACCGGGGTGCAGGTGCACACGGCGACCCGCAACGACCTGGTCTTCGGGTCCAACGCCCAGCTGCGCGCCGTCGCCGAGGTCTACGCCGCCCGCGACGGGCAGGAGCGCTTCGTGCGCGACTTCGTCGCGGTGTGGGACAAGCTGATGATGGCCGACCGCTACGACGTCGACCCGTCCACCGCCCCCACCCCGCGGGTCCCCGCGGCGCTCGCGGGCTGACCTCCCGCCTCCGGACCCGGCGCTCAGCGCCGGTCCGGAGGCCCGGAGCTCACCGGCCCGCGTGCGTCTGCGACCAGCGGGCCGGTGAGCGGTCAGACGAGCAGCGCCAGGCTCACCAGGCCCGCGAGCACGCAGTAGACGGCGTAGGGGCGCAGGGACCCGTGCGCGAACCAGCGGTCCAGGAAGCGCACCGCCACGTAGGAGCTCACCCCGGCGAGGACGCTGCCCAGCAGCACCTGCCCGCGGATGCCGTCCCCCAGCGGGCCGAACAGCTCGGGCAGCTCCAGGAGCCCGGCCGCGGCGATCACCGGGGTGGCCAGGAGGAACGAGAAGCGCGCCGCGTCCTGGTGGTTCAGGCCAGCGCGCAGCCCGGCGACCATGGTGATGCCGGACCTGCTGATGCCCGGGGCCAGTGCGGCGATCTGCGCCGACCCCACCAGCACCGCCCGGCGCAGGGTCAGCGAGGCCAGGCGCCGGTCCGTCGCCAGCTCCGAGGACGACGACGCCGCTACGGCCGGCGCGGCCGCGCTCGTCGTCGTCGTGACGGCGGACAGCACGGAGGTGGGCTGGCGGTGCCGCGCGGCGGACACCGTGCTCGACGAGGGGGCGGGGTTCGCCTGGCGCCGGCGGCCGCGCTCCACGAGCAGCAGCACGAGCCCGTTGAGCACGAGGAACACCGCGGTGGGGACCGGGCGTGCGAGCACCGTGCGCAGGGGGTGCTCGAGCACCAGCCCCACCAGCCCGACCGGGACCGTGGAGGCGACGAGCAGCCAGCCGAGCCGCGCGTCGGGCCCCGTGACCCGGCGGTGGCGCACGGACGAGACGAGCCCCGTGACGATGCGCGCCCAGTCACGGCGGTAGAAGAGCACCAGCGCCGCAGCGGTCGCCACGTGCAGCCCGACGATGAACGCAAGGTAGGGGGAGCCGGGGGCGGAGACGTCGAGGTCGCGGGCCCACGACCCGCCGACCAGGGCGGGGACGAGCACGGCGTGCCCGAGGCTCGAGACGGGGAACAGCTCCGAGACGCCCTGCAGGACGCCGACGACGGCGGCCTCGGTCCAGCTGAGGTGGGGGGTCGCTGCTGGTGCGGCGGCTGGTGCTGCGGCGGCGAGCAGGGCGTGCACGGGCGAGGCTCCTCGAGCTGGTGGGCGTGGGGTGGCGGCGCTGCCGCCTCCCGACGCTAGGAGCCCCGCCTGACGCTCGGATGACGACGGCGCGCGGCCCAGGCACTCAGCAGGTCGCCCCCAGCCGGGACCCAGCGGTCCGACCGGCGGGCGGGCGCCCGAGCGGTCCCGCGGGGGCCGGGGTCATCGCTCGGCGGGGGCGGGCAGGGCCCTCGGGGCGCCGAGCAGCGTGGTGACCAGCACGGCCACCACGCTCCCGGCGCAGATGAGCCCGGCCAGCACGATGAGCTGGAACCGCGCGGCGTCCACCGGGCTGGCCCCGCCGAGCAGCGCGCCGATGAAGGCGCCCGGGAGCGTCACCAGCCCGGTGGTGCGGGTCTGGTCGAGCACGGGCACGAGGGACTCGCGGACCGCGGCACGCGCCACGTCGACCACCGCCCGGCGAGGTGTGGCGCCCAGCGACAACCACGCCTCGACCTCGTCGCGACGGGCGAGCAGCCCCGCCAGCAGGTGGCGCCCGGCCAGGGTCGCCGACGTCATGGTGCCGCCGAGCACGATGCCGCCCAGCGCCACCACGTACCGCGCGGAGAACGGCAGCACCCCGAGCGCGAAGACCACCGCGAGGACGACGACGGCCCCCGTCGTGCACGCCACGGCGACGGCGCGCCGAGCGGCGACCGCCCCCTGCAGCGGGGTCAGGCGCCGCGAGGCGGTCCATACCGCCGTCGTCAGCATCACCGCGAGGACGGCCGCCGAGGCCAGGGGCGCGTGGTCGAGCACACCGCCCAGCACCAGGCCCACCGCGGCCAGCTGCAGCCCACCGCGCAGGACGGCGGTCAGCGGCGCCGCGCCCACCGCCACCCCGGCGGACCGCAGCACCAGCAGAGCCACCGCCAGCAGCACCGCGACGCCGACCAGCAGCCGGGCGAGGTCGTCGAAGGGCACGGTCCAGCATCGCCGGTCACCACCGACCGGATGACGCGCAACCCCCTTCCGTGACCGCCTGATCACCTGCTGTCATGTCCTCCGACACCCCGATGTCGAGGAGGACGCCGCGTGGAGCTTCACGAGTCCCTGCGCGAACGGATGCGCCTGCTGGTCGCCGAGTACTCCGGAGCCCTGGCCCCCGCCAGGGTCATCACCATCGCCGAGGGGACCGCCGCAGCGCTGCGGCGGCACCGAGGCACCGCCGGCCACGACGAGGCGCTCATCGCCGACTTCCTGGCCGAGTGGCACGACAGCACCCGCCGTCGGCTCATCGACGAGGTGGCCGTGGAGCTCGCCACGGCCCGCCGCGCCGAGCTGCCGGGGGCCGCCTGAGGGGCCGCCTCAGCCTCGGGTGACCAGGCGGGTCCAGGGGCCGGGAGGGACGTCGGCGTCGTCGACGAACCACCAGTCCACGACGTCGTCCTCACCGTCGAGCTCGGCGAAGCCCAGGCAGCCGTTGAGCGCTGGGCTGACGTCCATGCCGGCCCCGTTGTAGCGGCGGTTGGCCGGGCGGACGTCGCCGTCGCCGAAGACGTAGCGGGCGTCGGCGTACTCACCGGGACCGGCGTCCTGGACCTGGCCGTAGCAGGTGCGCCCGTCCTTGCGCACCGCCACCCACCGGTCCTTCATCAGCGACCTGCCGGGGTCCGCGAGCGCCGCCGCATACCGGGGCTCGCGGGCCCACGGCACGACGTCGGCGCGCTGTGCGGCCGCGGTGGGGTCGTTGACGTCGTCGAAGGGCAGGTCCAGGTAGAACGGGTTCTGCCGCGGGGCCATGGACGTGGGGAAGTAGCCGTTCGCGGCGGTGCGGCGCTCGGTGGTGCAGACGCCGTCCACCACCACCCCGTCGCAGCCGCCGTAGCTGGCGAGCCAGTGGTCGTCGTAGGCGGAGAGCACCTGGCTCCCGTCGGGTGCGTCGGGGTCGAAGACCTCGCCCACCCAGAACGTGGTCGCCACGACTCCGGTGTGCAGCGGGTAGCGCCCGGTGGTGGAAGAGGTGCGGGACGGCGACGACGGGGCCCCATCGACCGTCGTCGCCGTCCCTGTCGAGGCGGCTCCGGGGCTGGTCGGAGCCGGGACGGTGCTCGTGGCGGAGCCGGCGCTCGCCGTGGGGGCGGTGCTCGCCGTGGAGGTGGCGGGTGCCGAGCGCGGCGACCGGGGAGCGGAGCAGCTCCCCAGCGCCGCGCTCGTCAGCACAGCGGCCAGCAGCGCGGCCAGCAGCGCGGCGCCGGGAGCCCTCCTCACCCCTTGCCGTCGGCGCGCAGCGGCGGGACGGCCACCTGGGTCCCGGGGCGCAGCGCCTCCCCGCCGGGCAGGTACGGCTTGGCCTTGGAGTGCTCCCGCTTGGTGAGGACCGGCGGGCCGGGAGGCTGCTGCGGTCCGCCAGGTCCTCCGGGTCGCGCGGACGGGCCACCAGCAGCGGGAGCGCTCGCGCCGGACGAGGGCGCCTGCCGCGCGGACGGGCTCTCCGTCGTCGAGCTGCTCGAGCTGCTCGAGCTGGTGGTGGGCGGTGCGCTGGCGGCGGGGCCGGTGCCCGCCTGGTAGAGCGCGTAGTCGTCGGTGACGAGCGTGCCGTTGGCGATGAGCGCCAGCCCGAAGGTGGTGGCGGTGGCACCGGCAGGCACGGGTGGCGTGGTGAACCTCGCCTGCGCCCACGTCGACGAGGCGGCGAACCACGGGCTGGAGGTCCAGTAGAACCACGCCCCCGAGCCGTCGCGGTAGTACAGCGCGAACTGCGAGACCGCCGTGGAGGTGTACCAGGTGGAGATGTCGTACGTCGCCCCCGGCGCGACGCTCGGTGCGCACGTCTGCAGGTCGAGCGTCGGCAGCAGCTTCGCGTCACCGCTGCTGTAGCCGGACAGCGCCAGCTGCTCCGCCTTCGAGCCGGTGCGTCCCGGCGTCGCCGACGACCACGCGGCCGTGTTGGTGCCCCACCCGCCGGGCTGGAAGCACTGCGGGAACGTCGTGGCGGCGTCGGTGGTCTCCAGCGAGTCGTTCAGCAGCGCGTTGGCGCCGGCTGCGGCCACGGGCTTGGGCGGCACCGAGGAGGCGGGGGAGTAGGCGGGGTAGCTGGCGCCCTTGTACTGGCGCACCACCTGGTCGACCGTCTTCACCGACGTCTTGTTGGTGGTCGTCTTGCGGTAGGTGTCGAGCCAGGTGGTGAACTGGCTGAACAGCGTCGGCGTGATGGACCTGTCGGCGGGGCAGCTCGCGGTGCCGGTGGGGGCGCACACGCGGTGGAAGGTGAGGATGACCCAGCCGCCGCCGTTGTTGGCCGCGCCGGTGACGGTGCCCTGCAGGTCGGCGAGGGTCCAGCGGGAGTCGACCTGGTCGGGGGCCCGCAGGTACTGCGGGTCCGCGGGCGGCAGGGTCTCGGCGCGCACGCAGCTGCCGCAGCTGAACCGGGTGCGGGTGTCGCCGAGGCCCCGGGAGGTGGTGTAGCCGCACCCGGCGGCCTGCGCCTCCACGGCGGCGTTCGCGGTGGAGAAGGGGTAGGCGAAGCTCGTCGGCTTGAAGCCCCAGTCCTGGAGCACCTTGCGGCCGTTGCAGATCTGCGCCTGCGCCTCGGTGGAGGCGACCTGCGTGAGGTCGGCGTGGGTCACGGTGTGCCCGCCGATCTCGTTGCCGGCGGCGGCGAAGCTGCTGAGCTGCTGGCGGGTCAGGTAGCCGCTGGCCCCGGTGAAGCCGGTGGTGACGTAGAAGGTGCCGGCCATCCCCTTGGACGCCATGGCCTGCTGCGCGGTCGCCTGGTCGGCGTCACCGTCGTCGAAGGTCAGGCTCACCACGGTCGGGCCGGTGATGGCCGCCTGCGCCGGGGGAGCGGCCACCAGCGCGGAGCTCACCAGCGCCGCGACCAGGAGCGCGGCCACCGCGAGCGCGAGGAGGCCGGGCAGTCCCGGGGGGCGTCCCCTGGCGGGCCTGGTGGGGTGGTGGTCGGTGGTGCTCATCGCGCCTCCTCGGCGGTGCTGCGGTCTCGTGCTGGCGGTGCCGCGGGGTCGGCCCCCGCCGCGGCGTCGACGCCTCGTGAGGTGTCGACCGAGAACAGCTCCGTCTCCGGGAGCGTGATGACGGCGCGGCGGGTGGGGCTGGTCCAGGAGCCGGTCGAGCGCGTGGTGAACGCCCGGGGCAGCGCCTGCAGCGCGACGGCGGCGTCGACCACGCGCAGCAGCCAGAACGCCGGCCCGAGCCAGAGGTACTGCGGGCGGCGCTCGGCCAGCGCGACGGCGCACGAGAGCACGTAGTCGGGCAGCAGCACGCCCACCACCACCCAGCTCAGGGCCAGCGGCACGTCGACGGCCGCCGTGAGCTGCACCGCGGGGGGCCAGCCCAGGAGGGCGAGCAGCCCGGTGCCTCCCAGCACGACCAGCCCCACCGGCAGGAGGACGAACAGCAGGCTGCTGGTGACCAGCTCGGCGAGCACCAGCCACAGCGCCGCGGCGAACACCCCGCTGCGCGGTCGGTGCCGGCGCACCGTCTGCCACAGCCCGAGCGACCAGCGCTGGGTCTGGCGGACGTAGTCGCGGAAGGTGCTCGGGTCCTGCGTGTACGCGCGGGCCGCGGGCGTGAAGGCGATCCGCCCCAGCCGCTGGGTGTGCAGGGCGAAGGTCATGTTGAAGTCCTCGATGACCAGCCCCCGAGCCGAGACGTCGATGCGCTCCAGCGCGCGCGAGCGGTAGATGCTCGCGAAGCCGGGCACGATGTGCGTGGCTGACAGCCCCCGCCAGGTCTGCCCGTACTTGAGCAGCCGCTGGGTCAGCACGTAGATCCGCTGCCGGTGCGCGACGAGAGCCGCCCCCCACCACCCGAGCTCCGCGGGGTGCCAGCGGGTCTGGGCGCACCCGGCGACAGCGGCGACGCGCGGGTCGTCGAGCAGGGGCAGCGCCTCCTCGAGGTAGCGGGGGTCGAGCTGGGTGTCGGCGTCGAGGACGAGCACCGCCTCGTAGCGGGAGGCCAGCTCGAACTCCCGGATCCCCAGGGCCAGCGCCTCCGCCTTGCCCACGTTGGTGGTCGTCTCGAGCACGTTCGCGCCGCGGGCGCGGGCGAGCTCTGCGGTGCGGTCGGTGGACCAGTCCGAGACCACGTGCACGTCACCGGCGGGCAGGAGCGCTTCCAGCGCCCGCAGCGAGTGCTCGATGACGAGCTCCTCGTCGTGCGCGGCCATGAGCACGGCCACCTGCCCGACCCGGACGCGCTGGAGGGGGAGGTCGGGCCCGTCGGCCAGGTCGGGCCCGTCGGGTCCGGCAGAGGCTGGGCGCGGCCGCTGGAGGCGCTCGTCGCACCAGCGCAGCACCCCCAGAGCGCCCCACAGGCTGGCGTTGACACCCAGCACCAGCAGGACGAGGACGACGACGGCGGTGTCCGGCACCAGGTCGGCGGGGCTCACGCCGCACCCCCGCGCTGGGCGCGCGCCTGGGCGCGGCGCTGCGACCGGTCGCCGGCGCCGTCGTCGGCGCCGTCGTCGGCGCTGGGGGGAGCGCAGACCGGTGCGTCGCCGCGCCGGTGCGCCGCGAGCAGCGGCCAGGTGCTCGGGTCGACGTCTCCCACCAGCCACAGGAACACGCCGCCGAGGCGCTGCTCGCGGGCCAGCTCCAGCTTGGCGGCGGTGCTGCGACCGTCCTCGAACCACAGCTCGTGGGGCTCGCCGGCGGCGTCGGTGTACGCCAGCCACGGGCTCTGCGCCTGCGCGTCCCACCGCACGGGGACGCCCCGGTCCACCGCGCGCACGTGGGCCTGCGCCCAGCTGGCCAGCGCCGCCCGCCGGACCTCCTGCCCCTGCTGCCCCTGCTTCCCTGCCTGCTGCTGGCCGTGGTGCTGCCCTGGGGCCTGGCCCGCCCAGTCGTAGCCGTACGTCGGCACCCCCAGCACGAGGCGCTCGCGCGGCACCTGGGTGACGGCGTACTCCACGACGCGCCGCACCCAGTCCAGCGGGGCCACGGGCCCGGCCGCGGAGGTCTCCCAGTGCCAGTCGTACGCCATGACCCGCACCTGGTCGGCGGCTGCGCCGATGGCGGCGTAGTCCTGGGCGAGGTTGCGCTGGTCGTACCCGGCGTCGCCGTCCTTGGCGAAGACGTCCACGGCGAGCAGCCGGCCGTGGGCCCGCAGCGCCGGGCCGAGCCGCGCGAGGAACGCCGAGAACGCCGTCCGGTCGGCGGCGGTCAGCTCCTCGTAGTCGACGTCGACCCCTGCGACGTCCTCGCGCAGCACCATGTCGACCAGCGCCACCACGTGCTGGTCGCGCAGGAAGGGGTCGTGCAGCACCCGCTGTGCGAGCGCGGTGTCCCAGGAGCCGTCGCGGGTGTTGGTGACGGTGGGCACCACGGCGACGCCCGCGGTGCGCAGGCGCCGCACCTCGGTGCGCGCGGCGACGGGGTCCAGCCCGCTGCGCAGCGCGACGCCACCGTCCTCGGTCATCTCGTACAGCTGCGGGGAGGCGGTGGTGAACGCCTCGGCGTGCGCCGCGACCGTCGCGCTCCCCGAGGCAGCCCCCCACACCGGCAGCGACGCCCCCACCACGGTGGAGGGTCGGCCGGCGGCCACCGCGCCGTCGTCGTCCTCCGCCCGGTCACCGCGGTCGGGCAGCAGCGGGTGAGCGGCGAGCACCAGGAGCACCAGTGCGAGCACCACGACGCCCGCCGCCGTCGACACGCCGCTCACCGCTGTCCGTCGGCCCGCGCGTCGAGCTGCGGCTCGGCCCGGCCGCCGGTGCGCCCGCTGGTCCGCGCGCCGCCGGCGGTGGACGGGCTCACGCCAGCGCGGGCGCGGCACCGGCCCGCTGCTGCTGACGCAGGTGGTCGGCGACGTCGTCGACGATGTCGTCGAGCCGGCGCCAGGGCCGCCACCCGATGAGGCCGGCCACCCGGTCGCAGTTGGGCACGCGGCGCTCCATGTCCTCGTAGCCCGGCCCGTACACCGACTCGTAGTCGAGGTGGACCACCCCGCTGCTCGACCCGGTGCGCTCGACGACGCGCCGGGCGAGCTCGTTGACGGACACCTGCTCGGGGTTGCCGATGTTGAAGACGTGCCCGAGGGCCTCCGGGGTCGCCATGAGCCGCACGAGCGCGGGCACGACGTCCTCGACGTGGCAGAAGCACCGCGTCTGGGTGCCCGTGCCGTGCACGGTGAGGTCGGCGCCCGCGAGCGCCTGGGCCACGAAGCGCGGCACCACCATGCCGTAGCGGCCGGTCTGGCGCGGTCCCACGGTGTTGAACAGGCGCACCGTCACCGCCCGCAGGTCCCGGTGCTGCACGTGCAGCGCCACGAGCGTCTCGTCGAGGGCCTTGGCCTCGGCGTAGGACCAGCGGCTCTTCTGCGGCGACCCCATCACCCGGTCGTCGAACTCGCGCAGCCCCTCGGTGGTGTTCTTGCCGTACACCTCGCTGGTGGAGGCCAGCAGGAGGCGCGTGCCGTGCCGCGAGGCGGCGTCGACCACCGCCTCGGTGCCGTGCAGGTTGGTCCGCAGGCTCTCGAGGGTCTTCTGCTGGATGGTGAGGACGCCGACGGCGGCGGCCAGGTGGTAGACCTCGTGGGCCTCGCCCACCAGCTCGTCGACGAGGGCGGTGTCGGTGATGCTGCCCACGATGACGCGCAGGTGGCCGCGGTCGACGTGCTCGAGGTTCTCGAGGCTGCCGGTGCTCAGGTCGTCCAGGACCACCACCTCGTGGCCGTCGCGGCACAGCCGCTCCACGAGGTGGGACCCGATGAAGCCGGCTCCGCCGGTGACGAGGGTGCGCACGGTCGTTCTCCTTGGCTGCTGGCTGGGGGTGGGGGGGCCGGGGCTCAGACGACGTGCCGCTGCGGCGCGGCGGCGAAGCGGTAGGTGGCGTCCAGCACCACGGGGTGCTGCGAGACCCACGTGAGGTCCGCGCCCGGGTGGACGGTGTGCAGCAGCACGAGGTCCCACGGCTCCTGCGGCGCGTCGACCGCTGACGCGAGCACCCTGCCGTCGGGCAGGCGCAGCTCGGGGACCAGCGGGTCGTGGTAGGCCACCACCGCCCCGCGCTGCTCCAGGCCGCGCACGATCTCCAGCGCGGGCGTCTCGCGCACGTCGCGCACGCCCGGCTTGTAGCTCACGCCGACGACGAGCACCCGTGCCCCGGCCAGGCCGCGCCCCAGGTCGGAGAGCACCTCCACGGCGCGGGCCACCACCTCGTGCGGGCGGTGCGCGATCGACGTCATCGCCTGCTCGATGAGCGGGGTGGGCGTGCGGTGGCTCCGCATCTGCCACAGCAGGTAGTGCGGGTCGCAGGGGATGCAGTGCCCGCCGACCCCCGGCCCCGGGTACGTGGCCAGGAAGCCGTAGGGCTTGGTGGCCGCGGCGTCGGTGACCTCCACGGCGTCGAGGTCGAGGGTCCTGCAGATGCCCGCCACCTCGTTGGCCAGCGCCAGCACCACCGCGCGGAAGGTGTTCTCGTACAGCTTGGTCATCTCCGCGGCCTCGGCGGAGCTCACCGCGTGCACCGAGCTGGTGAGCCTGCTGACGAGGTCCACAGCGCGCCGCGTGCACTCGGCCGTGACCCCGCCGACGACGCGCGGCGTGCGGCCCTGCTCGTGCTCGGCGACGCCGGGGTCGATGCGCTCCGGGCTGAAGGCCACGTGCACGTCGCGCCCGGCCACGAGCCCGCGCTCGGTGGCCAGCGGTGCGACGAGGAGGTCGCGGGTGGAGCCGACGTACGTGGTGGAGGTCAGCACCAGCAGCTGCCCCGGGTGGGACCAGTCGACCACCGCGCGACAGGCCGCGGCCAGCGCTGCCAGGTCGGGGCTGAGGTGCTCGTCCACGGGGGTGGGCACGCAGATGATGACCGCGTCGACCTCGGCGATGGCCGTGGGGTCGTCACCCACGGTGAAGTCGTCGCTGGTGAGCGCGGCGCTGAGGGCGGCCAGCTCGGCGGGGAGCAGGTCGACCTGGCCGGAGCGGACGGCGTCGAGGCGGCGCTGGCTCACGTCGACCCCGCGCACCGCGACACCGCTGCGGTGCAGCGCGAGCGCGGTGGGGAGGCCGACGTACCCCAGCCCGACGACGGCGGCGCTGGTCAACCCCTGCGGGGTCCCCGCCGGTGTGGCTGCGGGTGCCGTCGCAGCCGGAGCAGCGGCCGGGACGGCGAGCTCGGGGAGGAGCTGCGCCGCGCGGTCGGTGGAGCTGGTCAGCTGGTGCGGGATGGTCGAGGTCATGGCGAGCTCCTGTGGTCCTGCGCCGCGGAGGTGCGGCGGGTCGGGTCGGGTGGTGCTCGGCCCCCCTCAGCGGCGCGGCGCGCCGGAGCGCCGGGCGCGTCGCGGTGGCCGGCCCGGGGCTCGTGGCGAGCGCTCCGGAGCGGCCGAGAGGGGTCCTGGTGGTGTCAGGAAGGGTGCGGGTGCGGTCGAGCGCCCGCAGGCGTCACGACGACGTGGCGCGAGGTGGTGGCCCGTGATGGCTTCTGGTCGTCCCCACGCCTGTGTCCCCCCCGGGAGCCGGAAGCGCCGTGGTCACCAGCGCTGGCGAGCGCTGACGCTAGGAGCGCCCGCAGTCATGGGCACAGAGGCCGTCAGCCCTTGTGGTCGGGACGGAACGGGCGTATCGGGCGCGCGGTGGTGGGGTCTGGAGCCGGGGCTGCTGGGGTGCGGCCTCAGACGGCGGGCGCGTCGAGGGGGGCCCACCACAGCAGGCGCGTGCCGCCGCCGGTGCGCTGGCGCACCTCGAGGGCGCCGCCGCGGCGCACCGCCCTCTCCTGCAGACCGACGAGCCCGCTGCGGGCCGCGCGCAGGTCCAGGCCGTCGCCGTCGTCGTCGACCTGGACCACCACGGCGTCGCCTCCGCCCACGGGGTCCTCGGCCGTCGCGTCCACGGTGACCACGACGTGGGGGGCCCGGCCGTGCCGGACGGCGTTGCTCGCGGCCTCGCGCACCACGGCGAGCACGTCCGTGGCCAGGGTGCCGTCGACCAGGACGTCCACGGCCCCGCTGGTGCGCAGCGTCATCGAGGTCGCCGCGGCCACCTCCTCGGCGAGGTCGAGCAGCCGGCGGCGGAGCCCGCCGCTGGTCCCGGCGGCGGCGTGGAGGCTGAAGATCGTGGTGCGGATGTCGCGCACCACCTCGTCGAGCTGCGTGACGACCCCCGACAGGCTCGCGGTGAGCGCGGCGTCCCGTGCCTGGTCGAGGCGGGAGGTGGCCGCTCGCAGGGACAGGCCGGCCGCGAAGAGGCGCTGCACCACGTGGTCGTGGAGGTCGTGGGCGATGCGGTCGCGGTCCTCCAGGACCGCCAGCCGCTGGGCGTCGGTGTGCAGGTCGGCGTTGGCCACCGCGGTCCCCGCGATCGCCGCGAGGGCCAGCGCCACCTCCTCGTCGTCGGCGGTGAAGAGCCCGCCGTCGCGGTCGGCCCGCTTCTCGGTGAGGTAGAGGTTGCCGAAGACCTCGCCGCGGACCACCACCGGGACCCCGAGGAAGCTGCGCATGGCCGGGTGGCCCGGGGGCAGGCCGACGGCGGAGGCGTCGCGGGTGAGGTCCTCGATGCGCAGCGGGCGCGGTTCGGCGATGAGCCGCCCGAGCACCCCGCGGCCCTCCGGGAGGTGCCCGACGGCGGCGACCGCCGCGGGGTCCATGCCGGTGTGGACGAACCGCGACAGGCCGCGCCCGTCGGGGGAGATGACGCCCAGCGCGGCGTAGCGCGCGCCGACGAGGTCCGTCGCCGCCTCCAGCAGACCGTGGAGCACGGCGTCCAGCTCGAGGTCGCTGATGCGGACCACGGCGTCGAGCATCCTGCGGAGCCGAGCTTCCACGTCGGCCACCATCCCACCGCGGTCCGCTGATCGGCAGTCGAGGACTTCCGCCCCTGGTCGTGACGGGCGCGAGGCCCTAGCGTCGCGTCCCGTGGGGGACACGGTCGCTGTCGGCGCGCTCGTGCGCGTGGTGGTGGTGGACGACCACGAGGTCGTCCGCCGGGGAGTGGCCGACGTGCTGGCGAGCGCGCCCGGCATCGCGGTCGTGGGCGGAGCGGGCTCAGCGGCCGGAGCCCTGGCGCGGGTGCCCGCCCTGAGACCTGACGTGGCGGTGGTGGACCTGCGGCTGCCCGACGGCGACGGCGTCACCCTGTGCCGGGACCTGCGGGCGCGGCTGCCGGCACTGCGGGTGCTCCTGCTCACCAGCTACGGCGACGACGAGGCCCTGCTCGACGCGGTGGTGGCGGGAGCGTCCGGCTACCTCCTCAAGGAGGTGCTGGGGGCGGACCTGGTCGCCGCGGTGCGCACCGTGGCGGCCGGCGGGTCGACGCTCGACCCGCGGGCCCGCGCGCTGGTGGCGGACCGCGTCCGCCACACCGGGCCGACCGGCCCGCTCACGGAGCTGAGCGAGCGCGAGCGGGAGGTCTTCGCGCTCATCGGGCAGGGGCTGACGAACCGCCAGATCGGCGAGCGGCTGTACCTCGCCGAGAAGACGGTGAAGAACTACGTCTCGCACCTGCTGGCCAAGCTCGGGGTCGAGCGCCGCACGCAGGTGGCCGTCATGGCCGCCGAGCTGCGCGCTCCCGAGCGCTCCGCCTGCTGAGCCGGGCTCAGCCGGGAGTCCTCGGGGGAGCGGCGTCGACGAGCCTGCGCCCCGTCAGGACGCGGACCGCGACGGCCAGGTACGTGGCGGTCGCGGAAGGGACCCACGGCACGAGGCCCTCACCCCTCAGCCGCGCGGCCAGGTGGGGGTCGCCCACCAGCTGCGCGGGACCGACGGCGGTCACCGACCACCCCGTCCTCTCCACCGGGTCGGCCTGGTCCACCTCGAAGGCGACCACGCACCCCCGCGCGGCCGCTGCGACCTGCCCGCCGGAGGCCAGCGCCATGACGAGGTCGGTGCCCACCACCGCGTACCCGACGGGGATGACCGCGGGCAGTGCTGCCTCGGTGTAGACGAGCCGCCCGAGGCGCTGGGACCGCAGGAGCACCCAGCACTCCGCCTCGTCGAGGGCCACGAGGGAGCGCCCCGGTGGTGGGGGCGGTGCTGCGGGTGGAGGTGGTGCGGGGTGCTGCACCTGCCCACCTCACCGCGCGCGGTGCGCCCGCGCCAGGGCCGATCGTCCCGCTCTGCCCGCTGGCGGGCAGGAGCCGCGCAGCGGGGAGCCGGCTCTGGCGCGGCGAGGTCAGCGCAGTCTCGGGGGCGAGCGGTCAGCCCACCTCCAGCAGGGCGAGCAGGTCGGCGGTGCTCTCGGAGAAGTGCGTGAGCAGCGCCTCGTCCTCCTCGGTGAACGGCGCGTCGTAGCCGTAGCGGAGCATCGCCGCGCAGCCGACCAGCGCGCCGCGCTGGTCCAGCACCGGTGCTCCGACCAGGGCCCGCACCGGGTAGCGGCGCAGGTGGGAGGCCTGGTCGGGTGCTGCGCCGACCGGTGGGTCGCCGAGCGGCACGTGGTAGCGGGCCGGGCGGAGCTCCCGCAGCACCGGTCCCCACAGGCCGCTGTCGGCGACGGCGGTGGTGCGCTGCATGACCTCCCCGATGGTCCGCCGCACCTCGGGGTCCGGGTGGTACCAGGCCACCGGTGCCAACCGCTGCCCGTCCGCGGACAGGCGGCGCAGGGTCACCGCCTCCGAGCTGGCCAGCGACAGCTGCTCGACGAGCTCCTGCAGCACCGTCCGGAGACCCGAGTCCTTCGTCGAGCGCACCCGGGCCGTCAGCCAGTCCCGCACCGTCGCAGGTCCCACGCCCCACCCCCCAGGTGTCGGTCGTGGCCGCGACCGTACTCCCGCCAGCGCTGCGGCGCTGGTCAGCGCCCGGGCGCCTCGACGCCCGGGCGCCCGACCGCGTCAGCCCCGCCGCTCCACGAGGTGCTCGACGTAGGCGACCGTGGTGAGGAACGGCGGGAAGCCCTCACCGAGGGCCACCTCGCGGAAGACCTGCGCGGCCTCGTCGACGTGGTCGCCGTCGTGCCGCGGCAGCCACTCCACGACGTCGTCCAGCACCGCCTCCACGCGCTCGCGGGTGACGGGTCGGCCGTCGTCGGCGGTGGTGGCCCGCCAGCGGATCCACTGCCACACCTGGGCCCGGGAGATCTCCGCCGTGGCGGCGTCCTCCATGAGCCCGTCGATGGCCACGGCGCCGGTCCCGCCGAGCCACGCCGCGACGTACCGGACCGCGGCCGACACGTTGGTGCGCAGCCCGTCGGAGGTGACCCGCCCCGGCACCGAGGCCAGGTTGAGCAGCCGCGCCGCCGTGGTGGCGTCCGAGGGGAGCGGGTCCACCACGGGCCTGTCGCGCTGGTCGACGGCGTCACCGAGGACGGCGTCGAACGACCCCTGCGCCACCGCGACCAGACCGGGGTGCGCCACCCAGGAGCCGTCGAAGCCCATCGCCGCCTCGCGGTCCTTGTCCGCCCGGACCTTCTCCAGCGCCCGCTCCGTGGCGGCCGGGTCCGACCGCTGCGGGATGAAGGCGCTCATCCCGCCGATCGCCTGCGCCCCGCGCCGGTGGCAGGTCTCGACCAGCAGCTGCGCGTACGTGGCCATCGGCGGCACCCCCATCGTCACGTCGGCGCGGTCGGGCAGGACCCAGCGCGGGCCGCGCTCCCGGAAGGTCTTGATCGCCGAGAAGATGTAGTCCCACCGACCGGCGTTGAGCCCGGTGCAGTGGTCGCGCAGCTCGTAGAGGACCTCCTCCATCTCGAAGGCGGCGTGCACCGTCTCCACGAGGACCGTGGCGCGCACGGTCCCGCGGGCCAGGCCCAGGTGCTCCTCGGTGACGGTGAACACCTCGTCCCACAGCCGCGCCTCCAGGTGGCTCTGCAGCTTGGGCAGGTAGGCGTAGGGGCCCTTGCCGGCCGCGACCAGCTCCCGCGCGCACCCGGTGGCGAACAGCGCCCAGTCGACCAGCGAGGCCGACGCCGGGCAGCCCTGCCCGGACGGGTCGCGCGGGTCGGCGACGCGCAGGTGCTTCTCGGTGAGGTGCCACCCGCGAGGCCTCATGACGATCGTCGTGTCGACAGGGCGGTGGCCGTCCCCCTCGCCCACGGGGAGCACCTGGTAGGTGCGTCCGTCGGCCGCGGTGTGCCGCAGCTGGCCGCGCGCGGCGTCGCGCAGCACCAGCTGGGAGGTGACGACGTTCTCCCACGTGGGGGAGGAGGCGTCCTCGAGGTCGGCCAGCCACACCCGGGCGCCGGAGTTGAGGGCGTTGACGGCCATCTTCGGCTCGCACGGACCGGTGATCTCCACCCTGCGGTCCTCCAGGCCGGGCCCGGGGCCGGCCACCCGCCAGGACGGGTCGCGCCGCACCTGCTCGGTCTGGGGCAGGAACCCCGGCGTGAACCCCCCGTCGATGCGCCTCTGCCGCTCCGCCCGGGCCTTGAGCAGCTCGTGGCGGCGTCCCGCGAACCGGCGGTGCAGCTCACCGAGCAGCGCCAGGGCCTCGTCGGTGAGCACCTCCTCGGCCCGCTCGGGCATGCTCCCCACCACCTGGACGCCGTGGCGCGGCAGCAGCGCCCGTCGCTGGCCGCGCTGGTCGTCGTCGCCAGGAGGGCTCTGCTGGGTCGACGGGACGACGACGAGGGGGGAGTCCCAGCGGCGCGGGGGCGCGAAACCGGTCCGGGCGCCGAAGTCCCGGGTCTGGGTGGTCTGCGCGCTCATCGGGGAGCACCCCCCTCGAACTGCTCGGACTCGGTGGAGCCGTGCAGGGCCAGGGTGGTGCTGGCCGGGTCGACGGCGGTGGAGACCCTGTCGAAGTACCCCGTGCCCACCTCGCGCTGGTGGCGGGTGGCGGTGTAGCCGTCGGCCTCGGCGGCGAACTCGGCCTCCTGCAGCTCGACGTACGCGCTCATGGCGTGCTCGCGGTAGCCGCGGGCCAGCTGGTACATGGAGTGGTTGAGGGCGTGGAAGCCGGCCAGGGTGATGAACTGGAAGGCGTAGCCCATGCTCGCCAGCTCGCGCTGGAAGCGCGCGATGGTGGCGTCGTCGAGGTGGCGCTTCCAGTTGAACGACGGCGAGCAGTTGTAGGCGAGCAGCTTGCCGGGGAACCTCGCGTGGACCGCCTCGGCGAACCTGCGCGCCTGCGCCAGGTCGGGCACGCCGGTCTCGACCCAGAGCAGGTCGGCGACCTCGGCGTAGGCCAGCCCGCGCACGATGGTGGTCTCCTCGCCGGGGCGGGTGCGGAAGAAGCCCTCCGCGGTGCGCTCACCGGTGAGGAAGGGCCTGTCGCGCTCGTCGACGTCGCTGGTGATGAGGTCGGCGGCGAGGGAGTCGGTGCGGGCGATGATGACCGTGTCGGTGCCTGCGACGTCGGCGGCCAGGCGCGCCGCGGCCAGGGTGCGCAGGTGCTGGGAGGTGGGGACGAGCACCTTGCCGCCCAGGTGGCCGCACTTCTTGGCGGAGGACAGCTGGTCCTCCCAGTGCACGCCGGCGGCGCCCGCCTCGATCATCGCGGTCATGAGCTCGTAGGCGTTGAGCGGTCCGCCGAAGCCGGCCTCGGCGTCGGCGACGACCGGCGCGAGCCAGTCGCGGGTGGCGGTGCCGCCGTTCTCCAGCCTGTCGACCTGGTCGGCGCGCAGGAGGGCGTTGTTGATGCGGCGGACCACGGTGGGCACGGAGTCGACCGGGTACAGCGACTGGTCGGGGTAGGTGTGCCCGGAGGTGTTGGCGTCCGCGGCCACCTGCCAGCCGGACAGGTAGATGGCCTCCAGGCCGGCGCGGACCTGCTGGACGGCCTGGTTGCCGGTCAGCGCGCCGAGCGCGGGCACCCACTCGCGGGTGTGCAGCTGGCGCCAGAGGCGCTCGGCGCCGCGGCGGGCGAGGGTGTGCTCGACCGCGACGGAGCTGCGCAGCGCCACGACGTCGGCGGCGGTGTGGGTGCGGGTGACCCCGGCCCAGCGGGGGTCGCCGGCCCAGCGGGCGGCGATCTGCTCGGCGGTCTCGGTCTGGTCGCCCGGCAGCGGTGCGCGGGCCGTGTCGGTGGGGCGGGCCTGGGCGGTCTGGTGGGGCTGGGCCGTCGGACGGTCGGCGAGCGTGGTCATGGTGGTCTCCTGTGCGGTGGCGGCGAGGGGGACCCACCCGGCGCTCCACGGGTCTGCGCAGCGCCGGGCGAGAGGTTGGTGGGAGGTTGGTCACCCGCCAGCAGGACGACGGTTCGTCGTCGTGAGAGCACTCTGCTGGGCTGCTTCTCGTCGTCGCCAGGCTCCTGCGGGCAGAAGTCTCGAACTTCTTCTGCTTCCGCGAAGAGCGGCCGGTGTGCCACCCTCGGACCGTGAGCACCGACGCCACAGCCCGTCCCGCCGCCCGTCCCACCGCCCCCGCGGCCGGGCTGGACGCCCTCACCGTGGGCCGGCGCGTGCGGCACCTGCGCACCGCGCGGGGCATGACCCTGGAGGAGCTGGCGACGGCTGTCGGGCGCGCCCCGAGCCAGGTGTCGGTGCTGGAGAACGGCAAGCGCGAGCCCAAGCTGTCGCTGCTGCAGGCGGTGGCCGCGGCGCTGGGCTGTCCGCTGTCGGAGCTCCTGCAGGAGGCGCCGCCGACCCACCGGGACGCCCTCGAGATCACCCTGGAGCGCCACCAGCGGGGTGCGGTGTTCGCCGGGCTCGGGCTGCCGGAGGTGCGCGTGGGCAGGGGGCTGCCCACTGACGTCCTGGAGCTGGTGGTGGGGCTGCAGGAGGAGGTGCTGCGCCTGCACGCCGAGCGCTCGGCCACCCCCGAGGAGGCCCGTCGCGCCAACGCCGAGCTGCGCGCGCAGTGGCGCGCCCGCGACAACCACGAGCCCGACCTCGAGCGGCGCGCCGCGGAGCTGCTCGCCGCCGTCGGGCACACCGGCGGGCCGCTGTCCCAGGGGCGGTGCGCGGCGCTCGCGGCGCACCTGGGCCTCTCCCTGCACTACGTCAGCGACCTGCCACCGACCACCCGCAGCGTCACCGACCTCGAGCACGGCCGCATCTACCTGCCGTCAGCGCGGGTGGGCGGCTCCGGCGACCCGCGCACCACGCTCCTGCAGGCGCTCGCGAGCATCGTGCTGGGCCACGAGGAGCCGCGCTCCTACGCCCAGCTGCTGCGCCAGCGGGTGGAGTCGAACTACCTGTCGGCGGCGCTGCTCATGCCCCAGACCTCGGCGGTGGAGTTCCTGCGGCGGGCCAAGGCCGAGCGGGAGCTGTCGGTGGAGGACCTGCGCGACGCCTTCGCCGTCCCCTACGAGACCGCCGCGCACCGCCTGAGCAACCTGGCGACGGTGCACCTGGACCTGCCGGTGCACTTCATGAAGGTCGACCGCGCCGGTCGCATCCTCAAGGCGTACGAGAACGACGGCGTCCGCTTCCCCACCGACGCCCTCGGAGCGGTGGAGGGCCAGCCGGTGTGCCGGCACTGGACGGTGCGCACCGTCTTCGACATCGCCGACCAGCTCAGCCCGTACCACCAGTACACCGACACCGCGGCGGGCACCTTCTGGTGCACCGCCCGCACCCAGCCCAGCAGCTCCGGGGACGCCCTCGACCACTCGGTGGCGCTCGGCGTGCCCTACGCGCACGTGAAGTGGTTCCGGGGGCGGGCGACCGCGGAGCGCGCCACCTCCCGCTGCCCGGACCCCGGCTGCTGCCGCCAGGCGGCGCCGGAGGTGGCCGCGCGCTGGGAGGGCAGGGCGTGGGCGAGCCCGCGCACCCCCGCCAGCCTGCTGGCGTCCACCCCGGTGGGCTCCTTCGGCGGCGTGGACACCCCGGACGTCTACGACTTCCTGCAGGCGCACGCACCGAGGAGCTGACGCGGCGGGTCAGCCGGTCAGCGGTCCGCCGGAGGGGCTGCTCCGCCGGCCGGGCACGCGTCGTCGTCACCACCCGTCGGAGGGCCAGCACCGCGTCCGGGTCGGGCACCGCGAGCCCCGGCGGCAGCCACTACGTTGTCGACCATGTCGTCCGGACGACGCTCTGCGTTCACCGCGTGGTCGCCCCTGCGCCCGGTGCCGCTGCTCGCACCCCACCCCCGGGGAGGGCGGACCGGACCGAGCGCGCACGGCGCACCGTCGGAGGCGCACACCGTGGCCCTCGACGACGACCTGGTCGACCAGGCCCGCGAGCTGGCCCAGCAGCTGCTGTCCACGGTGGACGACGGCGGCCGCCGCTGGCGCCACACGCTGGCGGTGGCCGAGCGCGCCGCCGAGGGCTCCGGCGCCGTGGCGCCGGAGCAGGTGAACCTCCTGCTCGCCGCCGCCTGGCTCCACGACGTCGGCTACGCGCCGGCGATCGCCCAGACCGGCTTCCACCCCGTGGACGGCGCGGTGCACCTGCAGCGCAGCCTGTGGCCGCCGGCGCTGGTCGGGCTGGTGGCGCACCACTCGGGGGCCCGCTTCGTGGCGGGCGTGCGCCAGGTGGGCCACCTCCTGGAGCCCTTCCGCAGGCCCGGGTACTGGTCGGGCCCGGTGGCCGACGCGCTGACGTGGGCGGACCAGACCACGGCCCCTGACGGTCGGCGGGTCACGGTGCACCAGCGCATCGCGGAGGTGCTGGAGCGCCACGGGCCGGACAGCGCGCAGGTCCGCTGCCAGGCGCAGCGCGGTCCGGCGCTCATCGCCGCCGTGCGGGCCACCGAGGACCGCCTGCTGCTCGCCCGCGACGGGCGCCCCAGCGCGGTCTGAGGGCCCCGTCGCGGGCGCGGTGCTGCGGGCGCGGTGCGGCCCCAGGTTTCGCGCGGGTGAACATCCAGCGGATCTGCAGGCGCTCACCAGTCGGCGCCCTCACGATGGTGGGGTGGCAACCGGGAGAGGCTCGCTCGTCGAGCGCGCCGACCCCGTCGCCGTGGTGCGCCGCTGGGAGGCCCAGCAGGGACGTCGGCTGGTCGACGCGACCCTGGCTGCCTGGGAGGACATGGACAGCGAAGCCGTGGTGATGGCGCGCGCCGCGTGGGACGCGCCGGTCCCGGGCGGGACCCGCTTCTGGTCGCGCCGCCGCTACCTGAGCTTCGACGCCGACGGCTCTCCCGAGCGCCTCATCGAGGTGCAGCTGCTCTCCCAGCACCAGCCGTCCGTGCGGGCGCGCCACTCCGACCTGCTGGTCGCCGGGTCCCTGGGGCAGCGCTACTGGATCTACGCCCTCACCGGCACGTCCGGCGGCGACGTCTACCTGCGGACCCTCCAGGACCCGGCCAGCTCTGCGTGGGACCCGGCCTCGGCGGCGGGGGCGGCGGGCGACCACGACCCGCTGTGGGTCCTGCCCCTGAGCCGCGTGAGCAGTCCGCCCGTGCTCGTCAGCGCCGCCTGAACGACCTGCTCCCGGTGCCGGGGGCGCGGGGCCCAGCCGGTCGTCACCCGTCAGCCCGGGCTGGCGGCCCGGGCCCGGCTGGCCGCCCAGGTCGCCTGGAGCTGCTCCGGCGGCAGGGGTCTGCTGATGGCGTAGCCCTGCGCGTGCAGCCGCCGGCCGGGGCGCTCCGCGGCCAGGTCGCGCAGCGCCTGCAGGTGCGCGGGGGTCTCCACGCCCTCGGCGGTGACGGCAGCGCCGAGGCCGTGGGCCATCTCCACGAGCATCCTCACCACGGCCGCATCGCGCTCGTCGGTGAGCATGCCCACCACGTAGCGCCTGTCGATCTTCAGTCCGTCCAGGTGCAGGTCCCGCAGGTGCGCCAGACCGGCGGCGCCCGTCCCGACGTCGTCGAGGGCCACCCCGACGCCGGCGTCGCGCAGCGCTGACAGCGAGCCGGCGGCGGCTGCCACGTGCGCCGTCGTGGCGATCTCGGGCAGCTCCAGGCGCAGCACGTGCGCCGGCAGCCCGGCGCGCTCCAGCTCCGCGAGCACCAGCGGCACGAGGTCCTCGCGCAGGAGCGCGGGGACGGACAGGTTGACGTTGACGTGGCAGGGGGCGTCGGTCCCGAGGTCGGTGCTCCAGCGGACCTGCTGCGCGAGCGCGGTGCGCAGGACGTGCTCGTCGAGGTCGGCGGCGAAGCCCGCCGCGGCGACCTCTCCGAGGAAGGCCGCCGGTGGCAGGAGGCCGCGGTGCGGGTGGTCCCAGCGGACGAGGGCCTCGGTGCTGGTGAGCCGCCCCGAGAGGACGTCGACGATGGGCTGGTGGTGCACCACGAAGCGCCCCTGCGCCACGGCGGCGTGCAGCTCGGTGCGGTCCGGCGCGTGTGCGGTGGTGATGGACGGCGCGGCGCCACCCTCCACCACGGCGCAGCGCGAGCCGCCGGCGGCCTTGGCGCCGTACATCGCGAGGTCCGCCTCGTGGAGCAGGGCCGAGGCGTCGAAGGACGTCGCCTCCAGGCCCACCGCCACGCCGACGCTGGCCTGGCCGGGCAGCACCCGCCCGCCGAGCTGCACCGGCTCGGTCAGCCGCGCCAGCAGCCGCTGCCCCACCTGCTGCGCCCACTCCACCGCCCGCCCGCTGCCGGCAGGGGGGTGCAGGAGCAGCGCGAACTCGTCGCCGCCCAGGCGGGCGGCCACGTCACCGGGCCGCACGCACCCCCGCAGGCGGTCGGCCACCCGCTGCAGCACCTGGTCACCGGTGGAGTGCCCGTAGCCGTCGTTGATCGCCTTGAAGTCGTCGACGTCCACGTAGACCAGCACCAGCGGCGGCTGCGCGGCGCCGAGCCGCCCGAGGAAGTGCTCCCGGTTGGCCAGCCCCGTCAGCGGGTCGGTCAGCGCCTTCTCCGCCAGCTCGGCCGCCAGCTCGCGCAGCACGTCCTCCACCTCGAGGTGGCCGGGCTCGCCGTCCTCGCCCACCACGAGCACCTGGTCGTACCGCGTGGAGCGGTCGCGCTGGAGGATCCGCTGTGCGGCCTGCGAGACCGTGGCGCGCGGCGAGACCGCCAGCGGTGCCCAGTCGGTGAGCGCGCTGACCGGGCGGCGCGAGTGCACGGAGCGTCCGTACCCCAGGCGCCCCGCCATCGCCGTGAGGAACGGGCCGCGGGAGACCAGTCCCCAGGAGCAGCTGGCTCCGCTGTCCTCGCCGGCGCGGTCCGCGGCCGGGTGCACCGCCAGGCACTCCAGGTCGGGCTCGGCGCGGAAGAGCGCGTCGACCTCGTCGCACGGTGTCGCTGCGCCCACGACGCGCAGCGGGCGCACGAGGTGCGCGACGTCGCCGGTGGGGGAGGCCTGGCCTCCCAGTGCAGCACGCAGATCGACGCTCACGTCCTGTGGGGTCGACCGCGCACCGCAGCTGCTGAAGCCGCTGCTCGGTGAACAGCAGGTGGCGCGGGGCCGCCCGACCACCTGGCGGTCAGACGGGGGCTGCGCCCAGCAGGGCGCGCAGCACGCCGGCGAGCTGGTCGGGTGACGCTGAGCGCAGCGGCTCCAGTCCCGGGGAGGAGCGCAGCACCGCCACTCCGACGACGGCGGCCAGCGCCACCTGCGCCTGCAGCAGCTCCGCCTCGCTCAGCGGCTCGTCGCCGGTGCTGGCCAGACCCGCTCCGCGGGCACCCCGCGTGCGGGACTGCTCGCGCAGGCGGTGAGCGAGGGCCTCGCTGTGGTGGTGCAGCACGCGCCGGCGCAGGTCGTCCACTCCGGCGTCACCGGACGAGCGCAGCAGGAGCAGGAGCGCCTGCGAGCCCGAGCGGCCCTGCTCGCCCGGGGCGGCGTCGAAGGGACCGAGCAGCCTGTGGGCGATGCGGGTGGCGACGTCGTCCGCGCCCTCGGGGGTGGGTTGCTCCCGGAGGTCGTCCACGGCCGCGGCCAGGCACGCCTCGAACAGGCCCTCCTTGGAGCCGAAGTAGCGCTTGATGAGCGCCACGTCCACGCCGGCGTCGTCGGCGACCTGGCGCACGGTGGTGCTGGAGAAGCCGTCAGCGGCGAAGCGCTCGCGAGCCGCGTCCAGCAGGCGTCGCCGTGTGCGGCCTGCGTCACGGCGGCGTGCGGTGTCTTCCACGACACTCCCTCGACTTGATGTCAGCAGTTGTTGACTAAAGCGCGCCCCCCGCCCTAAGGTCAAGTCATCGACCGTTGACTTGAGTCCGGTCGCCCTGACCTCTCGCGAGGAGACCATCCGTGTCCACCACCGCTGCTGCGGCGGCGCCCGAGCGCGCCCTGTCGGACGGGCGCCGCCCGAAGAGCACCGGCATCGTCCTCTACCTGTCACTGGGCGGCCTCTCCTTCGCCGTCCTGCAGTCCCTCGTCGCCCCGGCGCTCGGCACCATCGGTCGTGACCTGGGCGTCACCACCAGCGCTGCCAGCTGGGTCCTCACCGCCTACCTGCTCGCCGCCGCCGTGCTCACGCCCGTCCTCGGGCGCCTGGGGGACATGGTGGGCAAGCGCAGGGTGCTCATCGTCGTCCTGGCGCTGCTGCTGGTGGGGACCGTCGTCGCCGCGCTCGCCCCCAACCTCAGCGCGCTCGTCGTCGGACGCGTCCTGCAGGGCGCCGCGGGCGCGGTGATGCCGCTGTCCATCGGCATCGTGCGCGACGAGCTGCCGCAGGAGCGCGTCAGCGTGACCATCGGCCTGCTCTCGGCCATCTTCGGCATCGGTGCCGGTGTCGGCATCGTCGCCGCTGGCCCGATCGTGCAGCACCTGTCCTGGCACTGGCTGTTCTGGCTGCCGGCGGTCCTCGTCGTCGTGGCCCTCTTCGGTGCGGTCTTCGGGATGGAGGAGTCGCCGGTGCGCAAGCCCGGGCGCCTGGACGTCGCCGGCACCGCGGTGCTCTCGGTGGCTCTCGTGTCGCTGCTGCTCGCCGTCGGCGAGGGTGAGGACTGGGGCTGGGCCAGCGCCGCGACGCTCGGGCTGCTCACCCTCGGCGTCGTGGCCCTCGCGGCCTTCGTGCTGGTGGAGCTGCGCACCGCCGAGCCGCTCGTCGACGTGCGCCTGTTCACCGTGCGCGGCGTCTGGACGGCGCACCTGGTCGCCCTGGCGTTCGGCTTCGCGATGTTCGGCACCTTCCTGCTGGTGCCGACGCTGCTGCAGCTGCCCACCCAGCTCGGCTACGGCTTCGGCAAGGACGTCACGCAGGCCGGGCTGTACCTGCTGCCCACCGTCGTGGCGATGGTGGTCGCCGGGCCGGTCGCAGGGATCCTCGTGCGCCGCGTCGGTCCGAAGGTGCCGATGGTGGTCGGTGGTGTCGCCGTGGTCGCGGCGTTCGTGGTGCCCGCTGCGTCCCACGCGCACCTGTGGCAGGTCGTGCTGTCCGGGATCCTCACCGGTGTGGGCATCGGCATGGCCCTGGCCGCCTGCTCCAACGCCATCATCGAGGCGGTCCCCGCCACGCAGACCGGTGAGGCGATCAGCGCCAACACCGTGGTCCGCACCATCGGCAGCAGCATCGGCACCGCGGTCATCGCGGCGGTCATCACCTCTCACAGCACACCGCAGGGCCTGCCGACCGACGCCGCCTTCGACACCGGCTTCTGGGCGGCCACGGGTGTCGGGGTGCTCGCCCTGATCGGTGCGCTGCTCGCACCGTCGGTGCGACAGCGCCGCGTGCGCGCCGAGAGCGCGGGCGTCACCGACCTCGCCGAGGGCTGAGCCCCCGTCGGGAGCCTGCGCCCGGACCGCAGCCGTCGTGCAGCCCCCGCGGCCCAGCGGTGCGCTCAGGAGGGCGGGTCCTGCGCGAGCAGCTGCTCGCGCAGGACGTCGGCGTACCCGCAGTGGTGGGCCAGCTCCCGCAGCACCTGCAGGTGCACCCACCGCAGGGTGCGCGGCCCCGCCCGGTGACCGGTGACGACGTCGTCCAGGTCTCGGCCGGCCACCAGCTCCCGGGCGGTCGCGCACGCCGTGCGGTGCGCCGCGAGGACGGAGGCGGTGGTGTCGTCGTCGTGCAGGCGGAAGCTGTCGTCCGGGGTCGTCACCACACCCAGCTGCGTGCGGGGCGTCCCGGCGACGCACTCCTCGAACCAGATCCTCTGCATCCAGGTCACGTGCTCGACCAGACCCAGCAGGGTGGTCGCCGACGGGACGAGGCGGCGGCGCACCTGCTCGTCGTCGAGGCCGTCGAGCGTCGCCTCGATCGCGGCGCGGTGGTGCTCGAGGAAGGCGGTGAGCTGGGTGCGCTCGTCAGCGAGCGGCACGGAGGACGGGTCGGCCGTCGGGGCGCTGTCTGACACCGCGCCAGGCTGGCACGCACCACCTGGCGGTGGGTACCGTCAGGGCGTGCTGATCGTCCGCACCGGGTGGTGGCCGTCCTCGCGACGGCCCTGACCCGACCCCACGGGCTGTCTGAGGACAGCCCGGCGCGCACCCCGCACGGCGGCACCCCGCAGGCAGCTCCCCCCACCCCCTGGAGCTCTGCGATGAACCCTTCGAACACCGCGCTCACCACCGCGCCCCTCTCGTCGGCGGACTCCTCGTTCGCCGCAGCCGCTGCCCGCAGCGCCGCACTGGAGGCCGAGGTGGCGGCGGACCCGTCGCGGTTCCGGGTGCTCACCGGAGACCGCCCCACCGGGGCGCTGCACCTGGGCCACTACGTCGGCACGCTGGCCAGCCGGGTGCGCCTGCAGGACGCGGGCGTGGAGGTGGTGCTGGTGGTGGCCGACTACCAGGTCATCACCGACCGCGACGGCGTCGGCGCGCTGTCCGCCACGGTGCTCGAGCTGGTGGCCGACTACCTGGCCGCCGGCATCGACCCCGCGCGGACGGCGGTGTTCGCGCACAGCGCGGTCCCGTCGCTCAACCAGCTGCTGCTGCCGTTCCTCAGCCTGGTCACCGACGCCGAGCTGCGCCGCAACCCCACCGTCAAGGCGGAGTCGGAGGCCACCGGCGGGCGCCCGCTGTCTGGGCTGCTGCTGACCTACCCCGTGCACCAGGCGGCCGACGTGCTCTTCTGCCGCGCGGGCCTGGTGCCGGTGGGCCGGGACCAGCTGCCGCACCTGGAGGTCACGCGGACCGTGGCCCGCCGGTTCAACGAGCGGTACGCGGGGGGCGAGGCGTTCTTCCCCGAGCCCGTCGCCCTCCTCACCGCCGCTCCGGTCCTGCTGGGGACCGACGGCACGAAGATGAGCAAGTCGCGCCGCAACGCGATCGAGCTCCGCGCCAGCGAGGACGAGACCGCACGGCTGCTGCGGGGCGCCAGGACCGACAGCGAGCGGCACATCACCTACGAGCCGCAGCGCCGCCCGGAGGTGGCCAACCTCCTGCTGCTCGCGTCCCTGCTCTCCGGCAGGTCGCCGCAGGCCCTGGCCGAGGCCGTCGGGTCGGCCGGCGCAGGGGCGCTGAAGGCGCTCGTCACCGAGGTGGTCAACGAGCACCTGCGCCCGCTGCGGGCGCGCCGCGCGGAGCTGGTGGCCGACCGGACGGTGCTGCTCGAGGTGCTGCGGGCCGGCAACGCCCGGGCCAACGAGGTCGCCGACGCGACGCTCGCCGAGGTCCGGTCGGTCATGGACATGGCCTACTGAGCGCGCTGGCCGCGCTGGCCGCGCTGGCCGCGCTGGGGCGTCCACGACGATGGCGCGATGACCGCAGACCGCGCGCTGCTCACCTCGCCCGACGTCCCAGAGCCGGTGCTGGCGGTCCTGCGGGAGGCCGTGGTCGCCGGGCTCCTCGACGACGCCGACTCCCTCGCCGCTGGCCTGGAACGGGCGGGCTGGCGGCGGGGGCGCAGCGGCGGGCGCTGGACCTGCCCCTCCCACCCCGGGTGGAGCGTGCAGTCCGCCGAGCACCCACCGAGCCTGAGCGTCTTCGCCGACGGAGAGCACGAGGTCGTCGCCGGTGCCTCCACCCGTCTGGCCCGCCACCTGGGCTCCGGCGGGACGGGACGACCGCTGGACCACGAGCTCGACCCGGACCGGCTCGACTGGCCCCGCTGGACGACGGCGGACGTCGAGGTATCGCTCCACCTCTCGCCCTTCCCCGCGCCCCTTCCGCTGCCCGACCACCTGGAGGCGCTCGCGGCGCCGTGCTCGCTGCAGCTGGCGGTGCAGCGGACCGACGCACCACCGGAGGGCCTGCCCTGGGACCACGAGCGCGCCCTGCGCGTGGCGCGGCACGGGTCACCGGTGGCGCGCTGGTACCTCGCCGCCCAGGACGACCTCACCGACGACGTCGTGGAGGTGCTCCGGAACGACGAGGACCCGGCTGTGGTCGCCGCCCTCGACGACGGCGCGAGCCAGCGCCGCGTGCTCCGCGAGGACGAGGCGGAGCAGCGCGGGGAGCGGGGGCCCGCGACCTACCTGGTGCCCGCCGAGGGGGGACCGGGTCTCACCCTCGTGGGGACCGGGCTCGCGGAGGTCGTCGCCCTGTACCGCGCCGTGGGCTGGAGCGCCTACGCCGACGACCCGGCCCTGCTGTCGGCGGCGCTGACGGGGTCGGCCCGCGTCGTCGTCGCCCGCCGGGGTGAGCAGCTGGCCGGGCTGGCCCGCGTCATCTCCGACGGGGCGAGCATCGCCTACCTGCAGGACCTCCTCGTGCATCCCGACCACCAGCGCTGCGGGGTCGGGACGGCCCTCGTCCGCGAAGCCCTGCGGCCCTTCGCCGGAGTGCGCCAGCAGGTGCTGCTCACCGACGACGAACCGGGCCAGCGCGCCTTCTACGCCTCGCTCGGGTTCACGCAGGTCGGCGAGGAGCCCTGCGGGTCGTTGCGGTCGTTCGTGCGCTTCAACGCCTGATGCGCCGCCGGGTGCGCTCAGGCCGGGCCAACCCCCGGCCCTCGGCCACGGCGTCGGCGAGCGCCACGCGGCGGCGACGTCGCGCCTCGCGCACGAGGGCCACCGCACCGACCACCACGAGGACGGCGGACGCGGCCCATCCGATGAGCGCCATCAGCGAGACGGCGCTGCCGAAGCCGTCGAGCCAGGCGGGGAGCGGGAACTGCGGGAGCACGGGCGCCTCCTCGGGGCCGGGCTCCCGATCGTCCCCCACCGCCCCCCCTGGGACCAAGGCGGCGCGACGGGTGGCCGTGCGCGTGGCGCGACCGCAGGCTGGGGACCATGAGCTGGCAGGACCGCCTCGGCGCCGTGGGCGTCTGGCGCGGCGTGACCGACACCGACCCGGCGCTGGCGGCGGAGGTGGAGCGCCTCGGCTACGGCACGGTCTGGCTGGGCGGTTCCCCACCGGCCGACCTGGTGGCCGCCGAGCGGCTCCTCGAGGTGACGGACGCCCTCGTCGTCGCCACCGGGATCACCAACATCTGGATGACCGACCCCGCCGAGCTGGCCGCGGCCTACCACCGCGTCCAGGCCCGCTTCCCCGACCGGCTGCTGCTGGGGATCGGCTCGGGCCACCGCGAGGCGACCCCGCAACGGGTCCGCCCGCTGCAGGCGATGGGCCACTACCTCGACGTGCTCGACGAGCACGGGGTGCCCGTCGGCGCGCGGGTGCTGTCGGCGCTGGGACCGAAGATGCTGGCGGTGTCCGCTGAACGGGCCGTGGGGACGCACCCCTACCTCACGGTCCCCTCGCAGACCGGGCAGATGCGCGCCGACCTGGGCGACGGGCCGCTCGTGGCGCCGGAGCAGACGGTGGTGCTGGAGACCGACGAGGACGCCGCTCGCGCCGCCGCGCGCGACTTCCTGTCCCGCTACCTGCAGCTGGAGAACTACACCGCCACGATGCACCGCGGCGGCTTCACCGGGGCCGACACCGCGCTGCCGGGCAGCGACCGCCTGGTCGACTCGATCGTCGTCCACGGGAGTGCAGCCGCCGTGGCCGCCGGAGTGCGGGCCCACCTCGACGCCGGCGCCGACCACGTCTGCGTGCAGGTGGTGCCTGCGGGCAGCGACGTGGCCGGCGCGCTGGGGGCGCTCGCGGGAGCGCTGGGGCTCACGCCGCGGGGGTGACCGCCGGGCTGCTGGTCGGGGCGGGGTGCTCCTCGGTGCTGCGGGAGCTCGTGAGCGAGAGCGCTCCTGCCCCCGCGACGAGGCCGACGACGACGGCGAGCGCCGCGAAGGCGATCCGTTCGCCGTGGAAGAACGAGCTGACGAGCTCGGTGCTCCACGTGCCGGCAGGCAGCGTGGCCGTGACGAGGGCAGCGATGAGGGTGCCGACCACGGCGGTGCCGATGCTCGTGCCGACCTCCTGCGCGGTGTCGTTGAGCGAGGCCGCCAGCGAGGTGCGGTTCGCCGGTGCGGCGCTGACGAGGGCGACGGCGCAGATGGTCATCACGGTGCGCAGGCCGACGGTCATGACCACCATGCAGGCGGCGATCACGGGGTAGCCGTGGTCGACGCCGACCGCCAGGCCGGCCAGCGACCCTGCGAGCAGGCCGGCGCCGACGAGGCAGGCCACGCGGTGGCCGAAGCGCCGCGCGAGCTGTTCGGAGAGGGGCGTCGCCAGGACCATCGTGACGATCAGCGGCAGGTTGGCCAGGCCGGCGCGCACCGGGCTCCAGCCGTAGGCGTACTGGAAGTGCAGGATCAGCGCGAACATCACCGCGGCCATCGCGATGGACGTGCCCACCTGCGCGATCGACGCGCCGCGGATGGTGCCGTCGCGGAAGAGCCCGAGGTCGAGCATGGGCTGGGCGGTGCGGCGCTCGTGGCGGACGAAGGCGACCAGTGCGAGCACTGCGCCGAGCGCGGAGCCGGTGGTGGCGAAGGACAGCCAGCCGTGCTCGATGCCGCTGGTGAGGGTGTAGCAGGCCAGGCCGATCGCGGCCGTGGACAGGACGGCGCCGGGCAGGTCGAGGCGGTCGTGGGTGAGGTCCTCGCGGCGGTCGGCGGCCACCCCGAGGCGCACCCCGACCCAGGCGACCAGGGCGATGGGGGCGTTCACCAGCAGCAGCCACTCCCAGCTGACGTGGGCCAGGGCGGTGCCGCCGAGCAGCGGGCCGAGCACGAACCCGCTCATGCCGACGACGATCATCACGGTCATCGCCCGCATCCGCAGGGCCTCGTCGTCGAAGAGGCGGAAGACGAGGGAGTTGGTGATGGGGGCCATCGCCGCCGCGGCGATGCCGAGGGCCGCGCGCAGGGCGATGAGCTCGCTCGTCGTCGTCACGAAGACCACGGCCAGGCTGACGACGCCGAAGACGGCGAGTCCCACGAGCAGCACGCGGCGCCGGCCGAGGCGGTCTGCGGCGGAGCCGGCGGTGAGCAGCAGGCCGCCGAAGGTCAGGGAGTAGGCGCCGGTGACCCACTGCAGCGCGGTGGTGCTGCCGCCGAGGTCTCGGCCGATGGTCGGCAGGGCGATGGACAGCAGCGTGTTGTCGACCATCTCCACGAAGAAGGCCAGGCACAGCGCGAGCAGCGGGACCCACGCCGCCTTCAGCGACGTGTACGTGCGGGTCGTGGTCGGTGCGGTGGGGTCGGTCGTGGGCGTCTGGGCGGGGCTGGCGGAGGTGCTGGCGGTGCTGGGGCTCATGGCGTCCCTCCTCTCGGGGTGGTGGTGAGCGCTCGGTATCGAACGACGTTCGGTCAACATAGAACGTCGTTCGGTCCGTGCGCAAGCGTGTGGTGGGATGTCGGCATGGCGGATGCACGCACCACCCCCCGCTCCGTCCGCGCAGGGGGACCCCAGCCGCGGCCCGGGAAGGCCGGGACGCGCCAGCGCGCCTCGCACTCCCTGGAGGCCGTCGTCTCGGAGGCCGCCGCCCTGCTCGACGAGGCGGGGGAGCAGGCGCTGACGTTCCGCGCGCTGGCCGCCCGCCTGGGCGGCGGGGTCGGCAGCATCTACTGGTACGTCTCCAGCAAGGACGAGCTGGTCGCCCGCGCCAGCGACCACGTGCTCACCGACGTGCTCGTGGCCACCGAGGGTGCCGCCGGCGCGGAGGACCCCGTCGAGGGGCTCCGGGAGATGGCGGTGGCGTTCTACCGCGTCATCGCCCCGCGGCCCTGGCTGGGCTCCTACTTCCAGCGCGACTCAGGGCTGCAGCCCAACGGGCTGCGCCTCTACGAGCGCATGGGTCAGCAGGCGATGCGCCTCGACCTCACGGCCCGCCAGCGGTTCCACGCCGTCTCGGCGGTCACGGGGTACGTCATCGGGGTGGCGTCCGACCTCGGCCGCCATCCCCAGGACGGCGCCGCGCAAGACCTGGCCACCTTCGACAGGGAAGACGCGTCCCGTCTCGACGAGGCGGCTGACGTGTGGCGCTCGCTGCCCGAGGCGGAGTACCCCTTCGTCCACCACATCGTCGACGAGTTCGCCACCCACGACGACGAGGTGGTCTTCATCGCCGGGCTCGACCTGCTGCTCGACGGCATCCGCCGGCAGGCCGGCCGCTGACGCGACCGGTGCGGCGCTCAGGCGCTCGCTCGCGCGGCGGGAGGTGCACCGGCGGCACGAGCGGCGCAGCTCATGCCCCTTGACCGCAGGTGACGCCCCATCAGCGCGATCGATGGGGCGTCAACTGCGTCGATGGGGCGGGAAGAGCATTGATGGGGCGCCTCCGCGACGACCCGTCAGCGGTGCGGGAAACCGGGTGACCTCGCGGAGCCAGGCGCGACAGCACGGGCGGGTGGACCCCGAGACGCCGCCCACGGGTGCCGCGCTGCGCGCGGAGGAGCTCCTCGACCTCGTCAACGGGCACCCGGAGAACGTCGACGCTTCCCTGCCCGAGCTCGCTGCCCTCCTGGACGCCACCCACGACGACGGCGACGACGACGCGCTGGCCCTCACCGTCTGCGCCCTCGGGTTCGCGCACGACGACCGCGCCACCGCGCTCGTGCCGATGACCGCCGACCCCGTCGCCGACGTCCGCGACTGGGCCTGCTTCGCCCTCGGCCTGCAGGAGGCCGACGACCCGGCCACGCGTGACGCTCTCGCGGTCCGTCTGGACGACCCCCACCTCGACACCCGCTGCGAGGCGCTGCGGGCGCTCGCGGCCACGGGCGACGTGCGGGCGCTGGACGCCCTCGTCCTCGCCCTGAGCGGGCCGGAGCCGGTGACGGTGACGCAGCTGCAGCTGGAAGCAGCCGCGGCGCTGGCCGATCCGTCGCTGGTGGAGCCGCTGGAGCCGCTGGAGCCGCTGGAGCGGCTGGCCCGCGGCTGGGCCGACGACGCCGACGAGTTCACCGACGCCGTCGACCTCGCCCTGCGCCGCTGCCGGCCCGAGGCCGCCACCGCCGCGGCGGCCGTCGAGGCGCGGCTGCGCGAGGTCGCCGTCGACGCGCGCCGCCGGGGCGTCCCTCACGGCGAGCTGCACGGCAGCTGGCCCAGCACCCGGGTCGTCGACGTGGACGGCGCGGGGGAGCCCGTCGCCCACCAGGTGCCGAGCCGGCTGTGGTGGGTCGACGACGACCCGGCGCGCGCGGAGCTGTCGCAGCTGCTCGGCACGTCCGTGCTGCCCGGGCAGCCGGGTGACCCCCCAAGAGCGACTCCAGGGAGATCGGTCACCGGTCGATGACCCGGGCGTGCCCGCTCCACCCGTGACCGACCGACACCGCGCAGTCCCCACTCAGCGGTCCAGCCATCGGTCCGGTCGGTGGCTCGGGCTGGCGCTGGCTGCTGGCGCCGTGCTGCTCGTGGTGGTCGCGGGACCTGGACGTGCGGTGGTCGTGCTCCCCAGCGGGACGTCGCAGGCCGTGCTCGACCTCCTCCTCGTGGTCCTCAGCGTCACGGCGGCTGTCCTGCTCTGCCGTCGTGCCCTGCTGACCGCCCGTGCGGGTCGCGGCGCCCGTGCGGTGGCGCCCTGGGCGGCGTACGGGGCCGCGATGGTCTTCTACAGCGCCGCGCAGGTGCGCTTCGCCTGGGTCGAGCTGGTCCTGGGCGGCGACCCCCGGCGCGAGCCGCTCACCTCTGCTGGCTACCTGGTGGTCGCGCTGCTGATCCCGGTCGCGATGGTCCTGGCCGTGCGAGCGGCGCACGCGTCGACCTCGCGGTTGCGCACACTGCTCGACGGCCTCCTCGCCGGTGGCGGCCTCTTCCTGCTGGGCTGGCTCGGCCTCGTCGCGCCCGCGCTGAGCGAGGGGACGGTGACGCGGGCCGACGTCGTCCTCGCCTCGGGCAGCGTCCTGTCCGCCGTGGCCGTCACCACAGCGACCCTCGTGCTGGCCGCTCGGTGCCGCCCCCCGGCGTCGGTGCAGCTCCTCGCGACCGCCAGTCTCGTGGCCGCCGCGGGCCAGCTGGCCTACCTCCTGCTCGTCCGCTCCGGTGAGTTCGTCCCCGGGGGGTGGCCCGCGGTCGGCAACGCCCTGTCCCTCGTCCTGGCGTCCGCGGCAGCCGTGGCCCGGGGCGGGGCCGGACGGCCCTGGGGCCGTGAGCTCACCGGCGGGGTGTTCGCCGGACTGCCGTACGTGCCGTTCGCGTCAGCGGTGCCCACCGTGCTCGTGGCTGCCACGCAGCGCCAGCTCGGACTGGTCGAGCTGAGCGCCACCCTGCTGCTCACCGCCGTGCTCGTGCTCCGCCAGGCGCTGGTGGTGGTGGAGAACCGGCGGCTGGCCCGTGAGCTGCAGCTGCGGTCGGACGCGCTGACGGCTCTGGCGTACAGCGACCAGCTCACCGGGCTGGCCAACCGCGCGGCGTTCACCGAGGCGCTCGACGCCGCCCTCGTCGCCGCGGAGGGGTCGGGGCGCGCGGTGGTCGTCGCGTTCTGCGACCTCGACGGCTTCAAGGCCGTCAACGACACCTGCGGCCACGCCGAGGGAGACGCGCTCCTGGTGGCGGTCGCGCAGCGGGTGCGGACCGCGGTGCGCGCCGAGGACGTGGTCGCGCGGCTCGGCGGTGACGAGTTCGCCGTGCTGGTCGCGGACGCTGCGCCGCTGGCCGGAGGCGAACAGGCCGCCGCGGAGCTGCGCCAGCGGCTCCTCGCGTCCCTCGCGGTGCCCTTCTCCGGCGGGGCAGGGGTCGCAGAGCCTCGCCGGGTGCTCGAAGCGGTCTCCGCCAGCGTCGGCGTCGCCGCGTCGAGCGAGCTCCCCACGGACCTCCGCACGTCCTCGGACGCGCTGGTCCGCGAGGCCGACCAGCGCATGTACGCCGCCAAGCGCCAGCTGCGGCAGCAGCGCGGCGCCGGCGCCTCCCGGCAGGTGCCGCACCACCTCGGTGCCGGCCTCGGGGGAGCGCGTCCAGGCCGACGCAGGTAGACCCGTCGCCGGTGGGCACGTCCCCAGCCGCACGCCCGGTCGGCGGTGCGCAGGACGGCGGGCTGCGCGAGCATCGCGAGGTGGACGCCACCGCCGCCCCGGTGCTCCGCGCGTGGGGACCCAGCGACGCCCCTGCCGTCGCGGACCTGCTCGAGCCCGGCGCCGACCCGCTGTGGGCGGCGCAGTTCCACGCCCTCCACGGGCCGCCGCGAGACGGTGAGCGCTGGCGGCGCACGCTGGTCGCCGAGACCGACGGGTGGGTCCTCGGGGCGGCGACGGTCGCACGGAACCGGGTGCACCCGGACCGGTACTCGTGCGCGGTGGACGTGCACCCGGACTGGCGCCGGCGCGGGATCGGGCGGCGGCTCCTCGCCGCGGTGCGCGCGGTCCGTCCAGGAGGGCTGCCGCTGGCGAGCAAGCTGCGTCCGTCGAACGCCGCGGGCCTCTGCTTCCTCGCTGCGGCCGGAGGACGCGTCAAGCAGCGGTGTCCAGGGCAGGTGGTCGACCCGACGGACCTGCGCGTGCTCGCGTGGACGGACCGGCACGGAACTCCTGCGGCGCCCTCCGACGCCCCCGGCCTGGCGGTCGGAGGTCTGGAGGAGCTCACCGTCGAGCAGGTCGCCGACGCCTTCGCCGAGCAGTACCTCTGGGTCCACTCCGCGTGGTCGCCCGTCCCCCCGGGACCGCCTCGCCGTGCCCTCCCAGAGGTAGCGGCCGCCACCGCCGCCGACGTGGACCGGGTGCGCAGCTCGGGGGTCTGGTGGTGGGGGCGGCTCGTCGCGGCGGTTCTCGTCTTCCCCGCCGACGGAGGGTGGGAGGCCGTGGCGGAGACGGTCGTGCCGGAGGTCGGTGCCGTCGGCGTACCGATCGGCGTCAGCGGCGTCGCCCTGCTGCGCGCCGCCCTGGGGAGGACCTTCACCGAGGTCGCCCGCCTCGGTGCCGGCGGCGCCGGTGACGGCGGCGCCGGTGACGGCGGCGTCGGTGACGGCGGCGTCGGTGACGGCGGCGTCGGTGACGGCGGTGGCTGGGTCGAGCTCGACGGGCACGTGGACGACCCGCACCTGCAGACCGCCCTCGACGGCCTCCCCGTGGCCCTCCTCAGGCCCCTGCTGCTCGTGGACGCGCCGTGAGGTCGTGCGGCCCGTAGAGCGCGGCCGGCTCACCGCTCTGCAGCGCCCAGTAGCGGTCTCCGTACGACCAGTGCCACCACTCGGTGGGGTAGTTGACCAGGCCGGCGGCGATGAGCACCTCGACGAGCAGTCGGCGGTTCGCCGCCGCGGGTCCGGTCAGCCCCGGGGCGTCGGTGAAGCAGGTACCGCCGCTGACCTCCGGGGTGGCGTCGTAGGCGCAGCCGAGGTCGAGCTCGGTGCCGTCGTCGTCGCACAGCGTCAGGTCGACAGCCGCTCCGGAGGGGTGCGGCGCGACCTCCGGGGGTGAGATGTAGCGGCTGCCCGCCTCGCGCAGGGCAGCGCCCTGGAGCTCAGGGCGCAGCTCCTGGAGCTCGTCGCAGTAACGGGTGAAGGCGCGGGCCTGCTGCTGCGGCGTCCGGTACCCCTCGAGCACCAGCAGCCCGACCCCGTCCGGCAGGAGCCGCGCGGCCCGTTCGAGGCGCTCGACCACGCCCTGCCGCAGCATCCTCCAGTGGCCCTGCCCGTCGGCCATCCGGTCGTCCACGCGCAGGTGGGGGCTGGCGGCGGCGTCGAGCAGCGGCTCGCCGCACTCGCGCACGGGCACGGCGGCGACTCGCGCGTCGGCCATGAGGATCACTGCGGGCACAGCCGCGGAGTCTCGCACCCGGACCGCTCCGGTCAGCGAGGGCCCCAGTGCAGCAGCGACCCCGCCACCAGGGAGAAGACGAACGCGACGACACCACCGATGCGCTCGCCCGGGTGGCGAGGCCGCGGCAGTCCCGGTGTCGGGCCGGCGAACAGCGCGAACAGCACCGCCCCGACCGGCGTGACGCCCACCCAGAACCACGCCCACCGCGTCAGCCGCCACGTCGGCGGCACGTTGAGCACGAGGAACAGCAGCAGCAGCGCCCCGGCGAGGAGCACCGGCCCGAAGACCTGCGGCGCCGGCAGGTACCAGCCGAGGAAGCTCGTCGAGCCGAGGCTCCAGGTGTCGGAGCGGTGCACCACGAGCCCCGGCTGCGCGTCACGGAGGACGTCGGCGACATCGCGGCCCAGCACCGGCACGTCGTCTGGTCCCGAGGACTGCTCAGCCAGGTCCCCGACGTCGGAGCCGACCGAGGCGCCGGACCACCTCACCTCCGCTCGGTGCCGCGTCCACCCCTCCCGCCAGAGCACCTCCTGCGTGGTCCACCCCGTGTCTCCTGCCTCGAGCGCGCCAGCGACGGTCACCTCACGCACGGCACCGGACGCGACGGCGGCACGCGCGTCGTCGAAGGTGCTCATCCGCGTGCCGGCGAGCACCCCGACGAGCAGCAGCACCAGCCAGCCCACACCGAGCGCCCACCGCAGCCGGTCGGTCCAGTGCAGCAGCCGCGGGGCGGTCGGCACCTGCCAGTCCAGGTGGGTGGCCGGAGGGACGTCGACGACGACGCCGGCCCCCGCGGCTGCAGCGCTGTGCGTGGCCGGTGCGCCCGAGCCGTTGGTGGTGGTGGCGTCGCCGTCGACGCCACGGCGGCCCCACCGGCGGACCGCCCACACGACCCCCGCGGCCAGAGCCGCGATGGCCGCCCACGTGAGCCAGAACAGCATCCGCTGCTCGGCCTGGTCGTCGTAGAGGCTGCCGGCGTCCGTGGCCCGCACCGAGCGCCAGGTGTTCCACCAGTTCCCCGCCGCGACGAGGCAGGCAGCGGACGCCACGACGAACGCCCAGCCGACCCAGGAGTCGGGTCCGCGTCGATCACCCTCCACCTCGCGCACACTAGGGCTGACCTGCCGCTCTCGGGATGCGATCACCGGCGCGCCCCCGGAGAGTCGCTACCGGCTACGACACAGGACGTAGGAGGTGGCCGGTGACCACGGACGTCGAGACGGCGCTCGAGCTCGTCGCCGCGGCCGTGGTGGGCATGGCGCTGCTCATCGCGCTGCTGGTGGTGGCGGAGCAGGCGCTCCTGCGCCCTCCGGTGGCTCGTCCGGCGCACGAGCCGCCACGGGCGGACGCACCCCCACCGACGACCCCGGACGCGACCCCCGCCTGCGCGGCCAGCGGGTCAGTGGGTCAGTGACACCTTGACGGCGGCGATGACCGTCCCCGCCGCCGCCAGCCCGACCGCGCTCCAGAACGCCCCGCGCGAGGAGCCGCCGGGCACGTGCCTGCTGGTCACGGACCCTGTCGCCGCGAGCCGCACCACGGGCACCAGGGCCGCCACCAGCTGGGCGAGCGCCGCCGGCGTCTCCCTCCACCCCGCCAGGGCTGAGACCAGCAGCACCAGCGCCGGCAGCACCCCCGAGGTCACGATCGGTGTGGCGTCGCGCAGCTCCGCCCGCAGGTGCAGCTCAGCCTCCTCGCGATGGCGGCCGACGCCCCCACCGGTCCGGTGCGCGACCACGTGCGCGAGGTACGTGGTGACCGTCGTCGCCAGGACGACGACGACGGCGGACCCGTCGTGCACGTACTCCGGGGAGCAGCCCACCACGGCGGCGAGCACCAGCACGTTGCCGTAGACGTACGCGCTGACGCGGCTGCGCACGCGCTCGAGGTCGACGCCGGAGGCCCGGCTGGCGGAGGTGGAGGAACGGGTGGGACGGGTCACCCCCCGATCCTGGCGCGTCCGGGGAGCCGGCCGGGCCCGCCGCGTCAGCCGAGCGGCAGCGGGCTCGGAGGCTTGGTCGTGCCGTAGGCGAAGGTCGTCTCGATGGACTCCACGCCGGGGATCGCCCGCAGCTGGGTGCGCACGAACTGCTCGTAGGCCTCGAAGCTGGCCACCGCCACCTTGAGCAGGTAGTCGTGGTCTCCGGCCAGCAGGTACGCCTCGATGACGTGCGCCAGCCCCCGCACCCGCTCCTCGAACACCGTCACGCCCTCCGGGGCGTGCGAGACCAGCCGCAGCCTCACGAACGCGGTGATCGGGAGCCCGACCTCACGCCCGGACACCACGGCGGTGTACCCGGTGATGAGCCCGCGCTGCTCCAGCAGGCGCACCCGTCGCAGGCAGGGCGACGGCGACAGGCCCACGCGGTCGGCGAGCTCCTGGTTGGACAGCCTGCCGTCCACCTGCAGCTCGTGGAGGATGTGCTTGTCGATGTCGTCCACAGCTGGCAGATCCTGCCACGGACCTGCAGACACGCGGCAGAAGACGCAATCGGCTGCTGACCCGTTCTGGCTAGCGTCGTGGCATGCGCTCCCTCCCGACGCGGCTGGGCACCGGTCTCCTCGCGATGGCGCTCACCGTGCTCGTCTGGGCCTCCTTCGCGCTCAGCGTCCGCGCCATCGCCACCTCCGCCTGGACCCCCGCCGACGTCGCCCTGCTCCGCTTCGGGGTGCCCCTGCTCGTCCTCGCGCCGTGGCTGCCGAGGTCGCTGCGGCGTCTGCGCGGCGAGCGCCCCGCCGTGCTCGCCGCCCTCGCCGTCGGCGCCGGGCTGCCCTTCTTCCTCCTCTGCGCAGCTGGTGGAGCGCTGTCGTCGGCGACGCTCACCGGTCTCGTGGTGCCCGGGTCCGTCCCGCTGTTCGTCACCGCGCTCGCCGCCCTCCTGTGGCAGACGCGCCCGAGCCGCCGGCAGCTGCTCGCGCTCGCGGGCGTCGTCGTCGGCATCGCCGTCATCGCGGGGACGGACCTGCTGGCGCCGGGCGCCGGCGGGCACGCGGTGGGGACGGCGGTGCTCCTCGCCGCGGGGCTCGTGTGGAGCGTGTACACGCTGGGGCTGCGCGCCACCCGGGTCGACCCGGTCGCAGCGGCCGTGGCGGTGTGCCTGCCGTCGTTCGCGCTCACCCTGCTGGCCGTCACCACCGGCCTGCTGCCGTCGCAGCTCCACCGCGGCGCTCCGGTGGACGGCACGCTGCTGGTCTTCGCGCTGGTGCAGGGCCTGGGGGTCGGCGTCCTCGCCGGACTGGCCTACGCCGTCGCGATCCGCGAGCTCGGCGCCCCGCGCGCGGCGACGCTCGGCGCCCTCAGCCCCGTCCTCGTCGCTGTGAGCGCCGCGCCGCTGCTGGGGGAGCGCGTCGACGCCCTCGTGCTGGTCGGTGGGGTGCTGGTGGTCGCCGGGGTCCTGGCCTTCCACGCCCGTCCTGCTCGCCCAGCCACCCCGGCACGCCCCGCCAGCCATGTCAACCCCGAGCCACCGGAGGTCGTCGATGCTCCTCTCCCAGCTGCGCCCGTCCCCGCCCGACCCGGTCTGGTCGCTGGTCGCGCGGGCCGCCGCTGACCGGCGCCCCGGAGCGCTCGACCTCACGGTCGGCGTCTACCGGGACGACGACGGCCGCGTCCCCGTCATGGAGGCCGTCGCCCGCGCCACCGACCGTCTCGCCGCCAGGCGCAGCTCCAAGGCCTACCAGGGACTGGCCGGGAACGGCCGCTTCAACGCCGCGATGACCTCGCTGCTGCTCGGCGCTCCGGAGCGCGTGGCGCGCGCCACCACCGTGCAGACGGTCGCGGGCACCGGGGCGCTGCGGCTCCTCGCCGAGCTCGTGGCGGCTGCCAGTCCGACCCGACGCGTGGTGCTCGGCGTGCCCGCCTACGTCAACCACGTGCCGCTGCTGCGCGGTGCGGGGCTCGACGTGGTGACGCACCCGTGGACCACGCCGGACGGCGCCCTCGACGAGGCGGGTCTGCTCGCGGCCGTGCGCGCCTCGCACCCGGGCGACGTCTACCTGGTGCAGGGCTGCTGCCACAACCCGACCGGCACGTCGATGTCGCTGGACCTGTGGGACGCGCTCGCCACGGCGTGCCTGGAGGCGGGCGTGACGCCCTTCGTCGACATGGCCTACTACGGCCTGGGTGACGGCCTCGACGCCGACCTCGCCGGCCTGCGGCTGCTGGTCGACCGCCTGCCGGAGGTGCTGGTGGCCGTCAGCGCCTCGAAGGCGTTCGGGCTGTACAGCGAGCGGACGGGCTGCGCCGTCGTCGTCGGCGGTCCCGGTGCCGGTGGTGCCGGTGGCGCAGCGGGCGCGGCTGCGGCGCGGTCCGTGCTGGAGTCGAGCGCGCGGTCGCTGTACTCCCAGCCGCCCGGGCACGGCGCCGAGCTGGTGGTCGAGGTCCTCGACGACGACGACCTGCGCGCCCTGTGGCGCGCCGAGCTCGACGGCGCGCAGACCCGGCTGACCCGGCTGCGGGAGGTGCTGGTGGCCGGGCTGCGCTCGCGCGGAGCCGGGTGCGTCGCGGAGGTGGTCAGCGGGCAGCGCGGCATGTTCCTCCAGCTGCCGCTGGCACCGTCGCAGATGGAGCTGCTGCGCGTCGAGCACGGTGTGCACGGCATGCCGGGTGGGCGCATCAACCTCGCCGGGGTGCCCGCTCAGGCGGTCGACCGGCTGGCCGCTGCTGTCGCCGAGGTCGCCGTCGACGACGTCGTCCTCACCCGTCCGTGATCATGAACGCCGTGCGCAGGCCGCCCTCACGGTGCCGAGGCAGGTGGCTGCGGCACACCGGCGAAGGCCTCGCTGTGCCGTGACAGCCAGGTGGCGCGGTCGAGGGGCCACGCGATGACCACCGCTCGCCCCACGACGTCGTCGACCGGCACCACCCCTCCACCGGGTGCGTCCTGGTGCCGGCGGGAGTCCTTCGAGTGCTGCCGGTTGTCGCCCTCGACCCACAGGGATCCGGCCGGCACCGTGACGGAGAACGGGAACTCGCTGGGGACCGCGCCCGGAGCGAGGAAGTCCTCGTCGAGCGGGGCGCCGTTGACGGTGGTGCGGCCCAGCTGGTCGCAGCAGGCCACGGTGTCGCCGGGGAGCCCGATCACCCGCTTCACGAGGTGCCCCGACCCCTGGGGGAGCAGCCCGACGAACGTCAGCGCCTGCGCGGCGGCTCCGCTGACCGGACCCCGTTCGGGTGCGGGCTCGTCGTCCAGCCACCCGCCCGGGTCGGCGAAGACGACGACGTCGCCCCGCTGGACGTGAACGACCTCGGGGGTGAGCTTGCTGACGAGGATGCGGTCACCCTCCACCAGCGCGGCCTCCATCGACTCGGAGGGGATGGAGAAGGCCTGCAGGAGCAGCGTCTTCACCAGCAGCGCCAGCGCCAGCGCTGACGCCACCACCACGAACCCCTCCTTCACCGCGGTGACCAGTCGCCGGATGCGGCGGTTGCGCCGGCGCGGACGGCCCGCGCGGCGCTCGGTGGCAGCGGCCTGGGTCGCCGCGGTGCGCTCGGACCGCTCGGACTCCTCGGACACCTGACCAGCCACCGGACCTCCGCGCTCCACGCCGGGCGGGATGGGGCCCAGGCAGATCACGCTAGGTCTCGTCGGGCCGTCGGTGGGCGCTTTCGGTCAGTGTGCGGTCTGCGGCATCACCCCGCTGGTGGGCGTGCACGAGACACGCGTGGCTCAGCAGCGCGAGGACGGGGGCGTCCTCGCGTCAGCAGCCGCACGTGCCGCGCGATGAGTCGATGTCAGGGATCGGACGGTCATCGGGCCCGGCGTCTGGACCTCCGTCATGAACGTCATCAGGCCCGGTGTCCACTGGTGGGGCTGTCGGTGGAGGTGCTCCTCGACCCATCGGTGCGCTGGGGAGGCTCCCGACGTCTGCGGTGGTGCCGGGCAGCAGCAGTTGTTCGGCGCGCTGGGCGGTCGAGTGCTCCAGGGCTCTGCGGGGGTTGAGGAGCCAGCGCTGCAGGGGGTCGATGGAGGCCGGCGGCCGCACCCGAGGTGCGCCGTCGACCATCCGCACGTCCCAGATCCCCAGCGTGACGAGCACGTGGTGGCGACCGCACAGCAGCACCCCGACCTCCACGTCGGTGGGACCGCCGGCGGACCACTCGTGCGTGTGGTGGGCCTCCAGCCACCCGGGTGGGGCGGTGCAGCCGGGGATGACGCACCCGCCGTCACGAGCGAGCATCGCGCGGCGCTGGGCGGGACTGAAGAGGCGGACGGTGCGACCCAGCGCGAGCGCAGCAGCATCCGGCCCCTGGCAGGAGAGCGTCACCGTGTGCAGCAGCGCGGAGCAGGCCAGGTGCTGCAGCTGGGTGGTGCTGAGGGACCGGCGGGTCGTCTCGCAGGTGGCCCGTCCTGCGCCGGGAACGCCCATGACCTGGTCGGTGGTGGCGGTGATGATGATCCGCGGCGGCTCCCCGCCGCGCGTCTCGTCCGAGGTGCGTCCGAGGCGGGCGAGCAGGCCCAGCGCGTCGGCGCGGCGCTGGGCGGCGGTGCGCTCGTCGCGCACCGGGACGCCCGGACGCTCGCGACCAGCGCCCTGCTCGCTGCGGCCGCTGTCACCGCTGTCACCGCTGTCTCTGCCGTCGGGCTGGCTGAGGCCGGGTAGGGGCTGGTCGGCGATCGGTGCGCGGACGGTGGGCTCGGGCCTGGCGTAGTGGTCGATCGCCGCCTTGAGCTCCGCGCCGGTGACGGCGTCGAGGTGAGCGCGCACGTCGACGGTGCCGTCGTCGTGGACCGTGTAGTGGAGGTAGCGCTTGTCGATGGCATCGGGGTCGAAGCCGCGGTCCGCGCGGGACGGGTCGAGCTTGTGCGCGAGCACCTCGCAGGCGATCTTGGCCTGGGGGTGCGTCAGCCCGGGCAGCGTGGTGGCGAGCAGGTGGTCGGCCTCGGCGGCGAAGGCACGCTGGATGCGCCGTGGCAGGGACTCGAGCGTGCGGCGGGCCAGGGACGCGATGTCGGTAGACATGTTCCCGGCGGCGTGCTGCTCGCCGACGCGGCCCAGGCCCTCGCCGCGGACCAGCTGCGCCACGCTGCCCTCCTCCGCGGAACGCCCAGGGGCGTCGTCCCCGCAGGCAGGGACGGCGTCGTCGACGGCCGGGTCGGGCGGCCCCGGCAGCGGACCGACGGGAGCGGTGAGCGCCGTGGCGAGACGGGCCTCGCTGGAGGCGCGGCGCTCGTCGGCACCGGTGTGGGTCAGCAGGAGGTCTGTCGGCGAGGTCGCCCCGACCGCGTCGAGGTCCTCGGGGGTGAAGCTGGCTGTCAGGCGCAGCAGGGTCGCGTCGAGCACGTCCCTGGCGCGGGCGGCCTGGCGCAGCGCCTGCACGCGCTGCTGGGCACCCACGGAGGCGAGGTAGCAGGCGGCTGCAGCAGCGGCGTCCGCGGCGGCCCGCGCGGCGGTCAATGCCTCGGCGAGCGGGCCCGTGAGCGGCAGCGGTGGCAGGTCCGCGCGCAGTTCGTCGTCGTCGCCCCCACCGCTGCGGGAAGCGGGGGTGGCGCCGAGCGCGCCGGGGGCCAGCGGCTCAGCCACCCACTCGCGGCCCGGCCCGGGGCCACCGCCCAGACCCGCGGCGTCGAGGTCGCCCTCGTGGGGCGTCTCGGTGGCCGTCCAGGTCATGGTGATCACGCTAGGCGCGACCACTGACAGTCGAACGGGCGTGCAGAGCACCAGCACAAGACCCGGTTCATCGCATCTCGAAGTTCACCCGATCGGAGCAGTGCGCGCCGACGCCTCCGGCATGCTCTGCGGGTGCAGAGGATCGTCGGCTGGGCCGCCCTGGGTCTCGTCCTGGCAGGAGCCCTCCTGCTGCTCACCGGCGCTCCGGTGCAGACGGTGGTGGTCTACTCCGGCTCCTACGACCCCGTGCCCGTCGGGGCGCCGGTCGCGTCGCCGTTCGCGCTGGTCCTGTCGGCGCAGCAGACGACCGGCGCCGCAGCGGTGGTGCTCGCCCTCCTGCTGGCGGCGCTGCTCGCAGGACGCCACTGGGGGAGCAGGGCGCGCTACCGGCGCACCCGGTAGCGCAGGTGCACGACCCCCGCGGACAGTCGCCGCTCTTCCAGGAGCGCCAGGTCCAGGCGCAGCCCCGCCGGCAGGGCGGGGGTGCCGCCGCCCACCACCACGGGGTGCACCACCAGCCCGACCTCGTCGACCACCCCGGCCCGCAGCGCCTGGGCGGCGAGGTCGGCACCGCCGATGCTGAGGTCGCGCTCCGCCTCCTCCTTGCGCCGTCGCACGTCGTCGACGTCGAACCCGCCGGCCAGCTCGGTGCGTGCGGTGTCCACCTCGGTGAGGGTGCGGGAGTAGACGACCTTGTCGGCGGCCTGCCAGATGTGCGCGTACTCGGCCTCGACCTCGGGGCGGTCGGGAATGTCCAGCGCTGTCTCCCAGTACCGCATCATCTCGAACAACCGGCGGCCGTAGAGGTGCGTTCCGAGCTGGCGCTCCTGGTCGTTGAAGAACGCGTGGAGGTCGGCGTCGGGCTCGGTCCAGTCGAAGCGGCCCTCGGCGTCGGCGATGAAGCCGTCGAGCGAGGTGTTGATCCAGTAGCGGAGCCGGGCCATGTCAGAGCAGACCACGCGCGGCGCCCGGAGTCATCGGTGGATGCACGCGCCCCTCATCCGGCAGGGATCCCTGCGGGGGCGGTGAGCTCGGCGAGCCGGGCGACGTCGAGGTCCACCCGCCCGTCCATGCCGTCGACCCGGCCCCACCAGGCGTACTGCCAGACCGTCCAGCGCTGGTCGGGCCGCCCGATGAAGCTCACCAGCCACCGGGGCCGCTCGGAGCGGTCGAGCACCGGGTACTGGCCCCCCCAGTCCTCGCCGACGTACAGCACCGCGGGGCGTCCCCACTCCGCCTCCACGGCCGCCAGGAAGGTGTCGAGTTCGGCGTAGACCGCCTCGCGCGCTGGCCGCGCGGCGCAGTTGCCGGCCAGCTCCAGGTCCACCGCGGGCGGCAGCGCCGACGCCTCCGGCGCGACGGTCCGCAGGAAGTGCTCCGCCTGGTCAGCGCCGGGTCGGCACAGGGTGAAGAAGTGGTAGGCGCCACGCTCCAGCCCGGCCTGCTGCGCCCCTCGCCAGTTCTCGGAGAACCGGTCGTCGGTGAAGTCGCCGCCCTCGCTGGCCTTGACGTAGGCGAAGTCGATGCCGTCAGCCGCCACCGCGGGCCAGTCGATCGCGCCCTGGTGGTTGCTCACGTCCACGCCGTGCACCTCCCCAGCGCGCAGGGACGGCCGGTGGTGCGGCACTGCGACGAACGCCACCACCCCGATCGCCACGACCAGGACGACGACGGCGAGCGCGGCCCAACGTGACCGGTACCGGCGCTGCGCCCTCGGCGTCTCCTCGTCCCGCTGGAGATCCACACGGAGCAGGCTACGGAACGACGAGCCACCTGTCGGGGACGTCGACCACCGCCACCGGCTCGCGCCACCATGGCGCCGTGCGCTCCCGTCGGAAGCCGTGGCCACCCGCGGAGGACCGCGGCAGGGACCTCCACGTCACGCCCGGAGGTATCACCGCGCCTCCGGGGGTGAGACCGGGGTGGGACTGGCTGCCGCCGGGCGGGCTGGGTGTGAGCGGGGCGAACCTGCCGTGGTGGGTCGAGGTGTGGCGCCGGGTCCCGCTGGTCGACATGTGCGCCCACGTGTGGATGTGGCACCACGGGGGGTTCACCCCGCCGCCCTCGCCACCGCCGGGCGCGGGCGGCGACCCTGCGGGGGACCGGGAGCCGCGCAGGCCCCTGGGCCCTGCGCCCTGCCTCGCGCGGGTGCGGCACCCGCAGGACGAGGCCGCACCAGCGCGGTGAGGCGGGGGCGGAGGAGCCTTCGCCACCGGCAGGGCCCGGGGCGAGACTGCGCCGGTGGTCGCCGACGACGAGATCCACCTGCCCGAGATCGTCCGGCAGAAGGCCGACCTGGACGGCGACGGCGGCAGCGCCTGGGCCGCGGCACTGCCCGGGGTCCTGGGCGAGCTGTGCGACCGGTGGTCGCTGACGCTCGACGAGGCGCTGCCCGGGGCGAGCGAGTCGTACGTCGTGCGCGCACGGACGTCGCAGGGGCGCGTCGTCGTCCTGAAGGTCTGCGTGCCCGGCGACGACTTCAGCGCACGCGCTGACCTGTTGCGCCTCGCCGCTGGCGACGGCGCCGTGCGGCTCCTCGCGGTGGACGAGCGGCACCAGGCGCTGCTCCTCGAAGCGCTCGGCGCAGACCTCGCAGCAGAGGGACGCGACCCGCTGCGGACCCTGCCGGTGGTCGCCCGTCTGCTGGCGCGGCTGTGGCGGGTGCCGCCGCCGGCGTCGCTCGGGTCGCCGGTCGACAAGGCGGCGTCCCTGGGGGCCTTCGTCGCCTCCCTGGACGGGGCGCTGCCCGGCACCGCGTCGACGCGGGTCGTCGACGCCGCGCTCGCCTGCGCGGCCCGCCGGTCGGCCGCCTTCGACCCCGGTGCGTGTCGCGCGCTGCACGGCGATCCCGCCGCCGCGAACGTGCTGCGCGTGCTGGCGCCGCGCGAGGGCGCGCCCGACGGGTACGTGCTGTGCGACCCCCAGCCGTTCGTCGGCGACCCCGCCTACGACCTCGGGGTCGCGGTGCGGGACTGGGTGGCGCCGCTGCGCGCCAGTGCGGACCCGGCGGCCACGATGCGCAGCTGGTGCACGGCGCTGGCCGGAGCAGCCGACCGGCCCGTCGACGCGGTCTGGGACTGGGCCCTGCTCGAGCGGGTCGCGACCGGCCTGTACGCCACCAGCCTCGGCGCGCCCGAGTCGGGCCTGCCGCTGCTCGAGACCGCGGAGCAGGTCTTGGGAGGTCCCGCCTGAGTCGCAGCGGGACCGTCGGACGCGGTCGACGCCCTCAGGAACGGGGTGCGTCGGCCACGGACGGCAGCGCCTCCTGCAGCGGCTCTGCCGCGGCGACCAGCGCGGGCGCGCCAGTGCCTTCCAAGTGGGCTCGGATTCCTTCGGCGACGGCGGCGACCGGCCGCGGCGGCAGGTACGCCGACACGCCGGCGCGCAGCATCCGTCCGACAGGCCCCGCGTAGTCGACGCCGAGGACGTCGTCCTCGATCTCGGTCACCACCACCCGCGCCCGCGGGAAGCGGGCCTGCAGCACCTCCAGCAGCTGCACGCTGACGGGGTTGACCACCAGCACGTCGGTGCTGGCGGGAGCGTCGTGCAGGTCCAGCACGAGGTATCCGGGCCCGAAGGAGTCCGCCAGCCTCCGCTGCACCTCGCGGGACAGGCGCATCGCCGTCGCCACGACCTGCACGCCCTCGGGCACCTCGACCTCCGGCGGGGGCAGCCGCGGTGCCTCGAGCACCTCGCCCTCCAGCACGGCTGGGCGCACGGTGAGCACGCCGAGGTCGCGCCCGCCGCGGCGCACCGGCACCTCCGCGCCGGCCAGGGCGGCCTCAAGGGCGGCGCGCACGTCCGGCGGCACGGTCCCCAAGTCGAGCGACGGGGGAGTCCTGCGGAGGAGGCCGGCCACGGGAGGCACCCTGCCAGCCGGTGGCGCGCTCGGGGCTGCAACGGGACGATCACCGCCGGCGTCCCACCGGTAGGACGTCGGGACGACCTCGTCGGCCGCGCCCAGCGCCCTGCCGGCTGCAGTGTCAGGACGACGGCGCGCTGACGTAGGCGACGCCGGTCCCGGGGCACGAGCTGGCCGGGCCGGAGAACGCCACGCCGCCGTAGCTGCCGCCCGTCTCGAGGGAGTCGCCCCGCCGCAGCTCCTCACCGCCGGCCAGCCGGACGCCAGTGCCGTCGGGCAGGGCGGTGGTGCCCGCCGGCCAGACCACGACCGTGTCGGGCAGGAGGCCGAAGCACCCGCCGCTCAGCATGCCGAGCCCGCCGGACACCAGCGCTGACCCCGAGCCCGAGGTGCTGTTGCGCGGGGGCCGCGGGCGCATGATGAAGAGGCCGTCGTCGCCGAAGGGCACCGCGGTGAGGAACTGCGTGGTCGAGCCTCCCCAGGGCGCCACGGGCTCACCGTCCTGGGCGGCACCGTGCGACGCGCCTGCCGCGGTGCACCCGGCGAGCACGAGGGACGCGACGGCGACCAGGAGCGCAGCCCCACCCGCACCAGACCTGCGACGACCCACGCGCTCTCCTCGTGCCACGGCCTCGTGCCGGGGCCCTCGTCGACCGTGATGCCGTCGACGGCGGCGGCGTTGCGCGTCGCACCGGCTCAGTGCGACTCCCGGCTGACCTCCGGTCCGCTGGACCCGACGAGGAAGTCGAGGTCCGCCCCGGTGTCGGCCTGCTGCACGTGGTCGACGTAGAGCCGCTCCCACCCGCGCCGCGGCGCCGCGTAGGCCGCCGCGCTGGCCGGGCTCGGGGCGCGCTGCGCCAGCTCGTCGTCGTCGACGTCCAGGTGCAGGCGGCGGCCGGGGACGTCCAGCTCGACCCAGTCACCGGTGCGCACCCGGGCCAGCGGGCCGCCCGCGGCGGCCTCCGGCGCCACGTGCAGCACCACCGTCCCGTACGCGGTGCCGCTCATGCGCCCGTCGCAGATGCGGACCACGTCGCGCACCCCCTGCTCCAGCAGCTTCGTCGGCAGCGGCATGTTCGCCACCTCGGGCATGCCCGGGTAGCCCTTCGGCCCGCAGCCGCGCAGCACCATCACCGAGTCGGCGTCCACCTCCAGGTCCGGGTCGTCGACGCGGGCGCGGAAGTCCTCGATGGACTCGAACACCACCGCCTTCCCGCGGTGGCGCAGCAGGTGGGGTGAGGCGGCGGCGGGCTTGATGATCGCGCCGTCGGGGGCGAGGTTGCCCCTCAGCACCGCGATGCCGCCCTCGGCCAGCAGCGGCGCCGAGCGCGTGCGGATGACCTCGCGGTCGTGGACCTCGGCACCGCGCAGGTGCTCGACGAGGCGCGTGCCCAGCACGGTGCGCGCCGTCGGGTCGAGCAGGTCCTCCACCTCGCGCAGCACCGCGAGGAACCCGCCCGCGCGGTGCAGGTCCTCCATGAGGAACCGCCCCGCGGGCTGCAGGTCCACCAGCGCCGGGACCCTCGACCCGATGGCGTCGACGTCGTCCAGCGTCAGCTCCACGCCGAGCCGCCCGGCGATGGCCAGCAGGTGCACCACGGCGTTGGTCGACCCGCCGATCGCCGCGAGCGCCACCACCGCGTTGTGGAAGGACGCCCGGGTCAGCAGCGTGCTGGGCCGGCGGTCGGTCTCGACCAGCTCCACCGCGAGCATCCCGGTGGTGTGCGCGGCCTCCAGCAGGCGGCTGTCAGGGGCGGGGGTGCCGGCGACGCCGGGGACGGTCGTCCCGAGGGCCTCGGCGAGCAGCCCCATGGTCGAGGCGGTGCCCATGGTGTTGCAGTGCCCGCGGCTGCGGATCATCGCCCGCTCGGAGTCGAGGAAGGCGGCCTGGCTCATGGTGCCCGCGCGGACCTCCTCGCTCAGGCGCCACGTGTCGGTGCCGCAGCCGAGCGGCTGCCCGCGGAAGGTGCCGGTGAGCATGGGCCCTCCGGGGACGACGACGGCGGGCAGGTCCACGCTGGCCGCGGCCATGAGCAAGGCCGGGATGGTCTTGTCGCAGCCCCCGAGCAGCACCACGCCGTCGACGGGGTTGGCCCGGAGCAGCTCCTCGGTGGCCATCGCGGCCATGTTGCGCCAGAGCATGGCGGTGGGCCGGACGTTGGTCTCCCCGAGGGAGACCACGGGCATCTCCAGCGGGATGCCACCGGCCTCGTAGACCCCGTCGCGCACCGACTGCGCCACCTCGCTCAGGTGCCGGTTGCACGGCGTGAGGTCGGAGGCGGTGTTGGCGATGGCGATCTGCGGCCGCCCCTCGAACGCCGAGCCGGGCACCCCGCGGCGCATCCACGCCCGGTGGATGGAGGCGTTGCGGTCCGTGCCCGCGTACCAGTGCGAACTCCTGAGCTCCACGCCGAGCCCCTCCTTCTTCCGCTGCCCACGATGCTCTACTGCTCGTCGTGTCGACGACGACGGGGGTGTGCTCGTGCGGGCGTTCGTGCTGACCGGTCCTGGCGAGGGCGGCGTGCAGGACCTCCCCGCGCCGGATGCGGGCCCTGGGGAGGTGGTGGTCGACGTCGAGCGCGCCGGGGTGTGCGGCACCGACGCGGAGTTCTTCACCGGCGCCATGACGTACCTGCACTCCGGGCACGCCAGCTACCCCGTGGTGCTCGGCCACGAGTGGTGCGGGACCGTCGCGGCGGTCGGCGCTGGTGTCGACGAGGCATGGGTGGGACGCCGCGTCATGGGCGACACCATGCTCGGCTGCGGCACCTGCCGCCGCTGCCGCCGCGGCCACCAGCACGTGTGCGGTCAGCGCCAGGAGGTCGGCATCCGCGGCGGGCGGAACGGTGCCCTCGCGGAGCAGCTCGCGGTGCCGGTGACGTCCCTGCACGCCCTGCCCGACGCCGTCGACCCGGTGCTCGGAGCCCTCGTCGAGCCCGGCGGGAACGCCCTGCGCGCCGCTCAGGCGGCTGGTGCCGGGGCCGGTGACCGCGCGCTCGTCATCGGTCCCGGCACCATCGGCTGCCTCGTCGCGATGTTCCTGCGGGCGGCCGGCGCGGAGGTGCACCTGCTCGGGCTGCCTGGGGCTGCGCTGGAGTTCGCGCGTTCTCTCGGCTTCGAGGACGCGTGGACGCAGGACCAGCTGCCGCCGCTGCCCTTCGACGCCGTCGTCGACTGCTCCACGGGGACGACGGCGCCGGCGCTCGCCCTGTCGCTGGTGGAGCCGGGGGGCAGGCTCGTGTTCATCGGCATCGCGCACGAGCCCACGCCGCTGGACACCCGCGACCTGCTGCTGGCCGACCTCACCGCGGTCGGCGTGCTGTCGGCCTCCCCGGGGCTGGGGGAGACCATCGCGGCGTACGCCTCGGGTGCGGTGGACCCGCGCCCGCTCGTGGCGGCGACGGTCAACCTGGAGGACGTCCTCGACGTCCTGGCCGGCCGCCGCCCGCCCGGGGCCGGCCCCGGCCCGAAGGTGCACGTCCGCCCCTGATCCCGCTCCTCTGTCCGTGATCACGGACGAACGGCCACCCCGCGGCATCAGAGGACGACGACGACCTTCCCCGACACCTCGCCCGCCGCTGCGCGCGCGTGCAGTGCCGGCAGGTCGGCGAGCCCGATGCGCTCGCCCACGCTGATGCGCAGCTCGCCGGCGTCGACCCGGCGCACCAGCTCGGTCAGCTGGCCGGCGTCGCTCCGCACGAACACGTCCACGCCCCGCACCCCGCGGGCTTCGTCGCTGGGTGCGGGCATCCAGACGGTGGTGTTGACGAGCGTGCCGCCGTCGACCACGAGGGCCACGAGGGCGTCCAGCTGCCCGGCCTCGACCGGGGCGAGGTTGAGCGCCAGGTCGACGGGGCCCCCGACCGCCTCGGCCAGCTCGTCGGAGGAGCCCAGCGAGCTCCTGTCGACCACCACGTGCGCCCCGGCGTCCCGCACCCGCTCGGCGCTGCGCGGCCCGGCGACGCCGACGACGTGAGCGCCCGCCGCCACGGCCAGCTGCACCGCGTACAGCCCCACCGCACCGCCGGCGCCGTTGACGAGCACGCGCTGCCCGGCCTGCAGGGCGCCGTGCTCGAAGAGCGCCTGCCACGCCGTCAGTCCGACGATCGGCAGGGCGGCCGCGTCGGCCAGGTCCACGCTGGTGGGAGCCGCGACGAGCGCGTCGGCGGGAGCCAGCGCGAACTCGGCCGATGCGCCGGGCGCCGTCAGGGGGAGGAACCCGATGACGGCCTCTCCGACCGCCAGCCGGCCGCGACCCTCGCCGTCGTCGGCGTGGTCGGCGTGGTCGGCGTGGTCGGCGCCGGGAGCGAGGGCGTCGACCGTGCCGGCCACGTCGATGCCCGGGGTGTGGGGGAGCGTCACGGGGACGGGGCCCTGCATGCCGCCGGCGCGGATGCTCGCGTCGACGGGGTTGAAGGAGGTGGCGGCGACGCGCACGCGCACCTGGCCGTCAGTGGGGACGGGGACGGCGACGTCCTCGAGGTGCAGGACGTCGGCGCTGCCGAACTGGGAGTAGCGGACAGCCTTCATGGGTCGACCCTCGTCTCAGGTGGTGGAGCAGGACCATGTGCTTCGGATTCGAAGCATCTGTCGACGACAGTAGACGTGCTTCGAATCTGAAGCAAGTAGGATCGAGTCGTGTCCGAGAAGCCGCCCTCGCTCGACGCCCAGCAGCTCGGGGCCTACTTCGCGCTCATGGACGTCGCGAGCCTGCTGCGGCACGCCGTGGAGCAGCAGCTCAAGGACGCCGGTGACCTCAGCTACGTGCAGTTCCAGCTGCTCGCGCGCCTCGGTGACTCACCCACCGGCAGTCATCGCATGACCGAGCTGGCCGACGGCGTCGTCTACAGCCGCAGCGGCCTCACCTACCAGGCGGACCTGCTCGAGAAGGCCGGTCTCGTCACGCGCGCCCCGTCTCCCGAGGACGACCGCGGCACCACCGTCACCCTCACCGACGCGGGGCGCGAACGACTCGCGGCCGTCTTCCCCGGGCACGTCGAGGTGGTGCAGCAGCTGCTGCTCGCGCCGCTGGCTGGTGGTCCTGACGACGACGGTGGCGGGCGAGACGGTGTGCGCGCGCTCGCCGAGCTGCTCGGCCCGGTGCGCGAGCACATCCGGACCGCCCCGCCGCGCTCGGCGGCCCGCCGCCGCAGGGCCGCCCGCTGACCGCTCGGCGGCGAGACCGCCCCGGCGTCAGGGCGCGGGGTCAGTGCACGGGGCGCTGAACCAGGAGGAGGGTGACGAAGCCCAGCGTCCCGCGGTAGCCGCCGAGCCACGCGGTGCGGTGCTGCGCCGCGACCTCCAGCACCTCGGCGCTCGACGGGTGCTCGGGGTGCTCGACCGCCCAGCGCGTCAGCGACCCGGTCCACGACCACTCGTAGGCGTCCCACTCCGCCAGGCTGCTCACGTGGCCGTCCAGAGGCTCCCACCCGACCGCGCGGACGGCCTCGACGGTGCTGGCGAGGTCGCGGTAGTCGCCAGCCGCGGCGCCCAGCGCCTCCAGCGCCCGGGCGCCGGGTGGCTGCTCCCAGAAGCACCCACCCACGAGCAGGCGCCCACTCGGGCCCAGGTGCGACGCGGCAGCCTCCACCGTCGGGACGAGCCCGCCGAACGCGTGGGTGGCCCCGATGCTCAGGACGACGTCGAAGCGCTCGTCCGAGGACCACGTCGCGGCGTCGGCGACGTGCAGCGCCAGCCGGTCGCCCAGGCCCTCCGCGTCAGCGGCGGTCCGCGTGCGCTCGAAGCCCGCCCCCGAGAGGTCGACGCCGACCGCGTGCAGCCCCGGCTGCAGGCGGAGCGCCCGCAGCAGCCAGGTCCCGTCACCGCAGCCCAGGTCGAGCACGGAGCGCTGCCCGTCGAGCGCGTGGCGCAGCAGGGCGTCGACGGTGTCGTCGGCCAGCGGGGCCGCGACGGGGTGGTCGGCGTGCGCGAGGTCGCCGATGAGGTTCCGGTCCACAGCGCGTCAGCCCTCCAGCCCAACGATCCGGTGGGTGCTCGCCGCCGGACCCGTCACGTGCCCCAGGATGACCACCGGTCGGCCGGAGCGGGGGGTGTCCCTATGTCGTTGTCAAGCCGCCAGGGTTACCTCGCCGCTCGTGCTGAAGGGCCGCGGGCGGTAGGGCTGGCGGTCGCGCAGCATCGCGAACATGACGTCGATGCGACGGCGGGACAGGCAGATCAGGGCGGCGTTGTGGCGGCGTCCCTCGG
>NZ_VKAC01000018.1 GCF_008041935.1 Quadrisphaera setariae | reverse complement strand
CACCCGCGGGGACGCCAACCCCCAGCCCGACCCCTGGCGGATCGCGCTGGGCGGGGCTGACCTGGGTCGAGCGGTGCTGGTGGTGCCGTGGGCCGGCTGGGCGGTGATGGCCGGTCCCGCACCAGTGGTGCTGGTGCTGCTGGGGCTCTTCGCCGCCGCTGAGGGCCTGAGCATGCTGCGCCGACCCGCGTGCACGTGCGCCCCCGCCGACATCACCGCGGTACCTGCGGCTGCTCTGGAGCATCCGCCGGCGCCGGCCGACGGGCCCGGCCCGGCGGTCGCCGCCGCGACCGGCGACGCAGCTGACGTCGTCGTCGTGTCGGTCGTCGTGGTCGCTGACGCGGCGGTCCTGGCCGAGCCCGCCCCCCGAGGGCCCGCCTCCGCGGCAGCCCCCACCGTGCCGTGGCTGCCCGCCCCCCGCCGCCCCCTCGACCAGGAGAGCCGGCCGACCTCGCGGACGTGACTCCGGCCGCGGCCCCGGCGGTCGGTCACCGGCGCTGCGCGCAGGCGCTGACGAGCGCGTCGGTGGCCACCGCCCGGTCCTCGCGCGGCACCCACAGCCGCACGGGCACTGCGGGCGCGCCGTCCGGGGAGAGCTGGAGCTGGGGACCGAAGCCGCGCTTGTCGTCGGCGAGGGCGTGCGCGTCGCACCGGGCGGGGTCGAGCACCACGGCGACGTCGGCGCTCTCGCCCGCCGCCAGCTGCACCGGACCGCCGGGGAGGCGCCAGTGGAACAGCGGCGTGCTCCTGATGCCCTCCAGCGCCGCCGCACCTCCCGGTGCGACCGGCCCGAGGTGCAGCACGCCGGTGGCGCGCAGGTCGGCGCCGGAGCCGGTGGTGGTCCAGGTGGGGTCCCAGCGGGCGGGGACGACGGCGGCCGCGGCGGCGCCCGTGCACGCCTCGGCGTGCGCGCGGGCCAGGTAGCGGTGCGCGTCGGGCAGCGCTGCGGTGGCGGTGGAGCCGTCGCCGAGGGTGAGGACGGCGGTGGCGGGCAGCGGTGGGGCGTCCTCGCCGCTGGGGTCGCGACGCTCCTGCGGCGTGCACGCGGCGGGGGCTCCGAGGACGACGGCGACGTCGACGGCCGAGCCCGCGGCCACCTGCACGCCGGCGGCGGCCGGTCCGGTCGCTGCGGCGGCGGGGAAGGCGTCGCTGCGCAGCTGCAGGCGCTCGACGTCCAGCGGGGCGGCGCCCTCGTCGAGGGCCAGCTCCACCTGGATGCGGCCGAGCTCGACATCGGCGCGCTGCTGCACGAGGTCGGCGCTCAGCCCCGGCACCACCACCTGCGCCGACGAGGCCACCGGTGCCGGGGTGCCGCGCTCGCCGGAGCACCCCGCCAGGAGCGCGACGAGGACGACGACGGCGACGCTGCGCACCTCGACCACCTCCGCAGCAGAGCATGCCTCCGAGGGCGGGTCAGGTCAGGCGGACTTCGTCGTCTTCTTCTTCGTCGGGGCGCCGCGCCCGCGGGTGGTCGAGCGCGCCGGGACGGGCTCGGACCCACCAGACGCGCCGTCACCCCCGCCGCCGTCGGCCGTCTCGCCGCGGCGGGCCTTGGCGCGCTCCACGCTGCGGCGCAGCGCGGCCAGCAGGTCGACCACCTCGCCGTCGCCGTCCTCACCCGCCCCGGAGCCGTCGGAGACCGCGGGGGCGCGCCGCACGTCACCGGAGGCGATCTTCTCCTCGACCAGCGCGCGGACGGCCTCGCGGTAGCCGTCGGCGTACTGGGTGGGGTCGAAGTCGGCGGCGAGGGACTCCACCAGGGAGGCGGCCATCGCCATCTCGGCCGGCTTGAGGGCCACGTCCGCGCCCAGCACCTCGAACTCGGGCTCGCGCACCTCGTCGGGCCACAGCACGGTCTGCAGGCAGATGACGTTCCCGCGCACGCGCAGCACCGCGAGGGTCTCGCGCTGGCGCAGCGCCACCTTGACCACGGCCACGCGCTCCGTGCGCGCCAGCGCCTCGCGCAGCAGCGCGTACGGCTTGGCGGCGGTGCGGTCGGGCTCGAGGTAGTAGGCCTTGTCGTACATCAGCGGGTCGACCTGCGCCTCGGGCACGAACTCGACCACCTCGATCTCGCGACCCGTCGCCAGCGGCAGCGCGGCGAGGTCGGCGTCGGACAGGACCACGAGGTCGCCGTCGTCGGTCTCGTAGCCCTTGGCGATGTCGCCGTAGGCGACGGGCTCGCCGTCGACGCTGCAGGTGCGCTGGTACCTGATGCGCCCGCCGTCGGCGGCGTGCACCTGGTGGAAGGACACGTCCTTGGTGCCCGTGGCGGCGTACACGCGGACGGGCACGTTGACGAGCCCGAACGACACCGCTCCCTTCCAGATGGCGCGCATGCTGGTCAGGGTGCGCGGGCCGACCGAGTGACCGCCACCCCTGCTCACCCATCCGAGTCCACCCCGGGGACGAACTCCAGACATGGCCACCACCTCCTCACCCGCTGCGACGCCGGCGCGCCCTGACCAGCGGCGACGCCGCCTCCTCGGTGGTCGTCCGAGTACCTCCGCGGGCGTCGCCGCGCTGGTGGGCCTGGTCAGCGCGGGGCTGGCGCTCGGCGTCGCCCAGCTGGTCGCGGCGCTCGTGCGGCCGCAGTCCGCCCCGGTGCTGGCGATCGGGTCCGCGTTCATCGACAGGGTGCCGCCGTGGCTCAAGGACACGGCGATCCGGCTCTTCGGCACCCACGACAAGCTCGTGCTGCTCGGCTCGATGGCCGTGGTCATCGCGCTGCTGGCCGCGCTGGCGGGCGTGGCCGAGCGGTGGCGCCGCGGCGCGGGCCTGGTGCTCGTGGTGCTGTTCGGCGTGGTGGCCGTGGGCGCGGCCGTGACGCGCGCCGGCTCGGGTCCGTTCGACGCCGCTCCGTCGGTGCTGGGCTTCGCCGTGGGCGGGGTGGCGCTGCGGCTGCTCGTCGACAGGCTGGTCGCCGCTGACGCAGCGGCCGGGGCGCGCTCGTCGTCGTCCTCGGCTGCCCCGGTGAAGGGCTCCCCGACGCGGCGCTCGGTGCTGGCCGCCACCGCGTGGGTGGCCGCCGGGGCCGCGGCGTTCGCGGCCGCGGGCCGCGCGCTGGGGTCCGCGGCGCGCGACGCGGTGGCCGCGCGGTCGTCGCTGAAGCTGCCGGCTCCCGCCACGCCCGCGAGCGCCGTGCCGGCGGGAGTGTCGAACGGAGTGGCGGGCACCACGCCCTACCTGACGCCCAACGCCGACTTCTACCGCATCGACACCGCCCTCACGGTGCCCTCGATCGACCCGTCGACGTGGTCGCTGCGCGTGCACGGGATGGTGGAGGAGGAGGTCGAGATCTCCTTCGACCAGCTCCTGGCCATGCCCATGACCGAGGAGCGGGTGACGCTGACCTGCGTCTCCAACGAGGTCGGCGGCGGGCTGGCCGGCAACGCCACGTGGCTGGGGGTGCCGATCGCCGGGATCCTCGAGCGGGCGCGGCCGAAGGCCGGCGCCGACATGGTGCTCTCGCGCAGCATCGACGGCTTCAGCGCCTCCACGCCGCTGTCCGCGCTCACCGACACCTCCCGCGGCTCGCTGCTGGCGGTCGGCATGAACGGCGAGCCGCTGCCGCTGGAGCACGGCTTCCCGGTGCGGATGGTGGTCCCCGGCCTGTACGGCTTCGTGTCCGCGACCAAGTGGGTGGTGGACCTGGAGGTCACGCGGTTCGCCGACGCGACGGCGTACTGGACCACCCGCGGCTGGTCGGCCGAGGGGCCCATCAAGACGGCGTCGCGCATCGACGTGCCGAAGGGCTTCGCGAAGGTCTCGCCCGTCGACGGCGGCACCGTCGCGGTGGGCGGGGTGGCGTGGGCGCAGACCCGCGGCATCAGCGCCGTGGAGGTGCAGGTGGACGACGGCCCGTGGCAGCCGGCGACGCTCGCCGCGGAGGACGGCCTGGACACGTGGCGGCAGTGGTCCTACGCCTGGGACGCCGCCGCGGCAGGCTCCGGCCCGCACACGCTGCGGGTCCGCGCGACCGACGGCACGGGTGCGGTGCAGACGGGCGAGCGGGCCGAGCCGGCGCCGGACGGGTCCACGGGCTGGCACTCGGTCTCGGTGACGGTGGCGTGACCACCGGCACCCGGTACCAGTCCGCACGGAGATCCGCTCCGAACCCCTGCTGAGACGACGCCCAGCACCCCGAGGCCCCGGTCTCCCGCACCGCGCGGGAGGCCGGGGCCTCGTTGCGCTGATCAGGCGTTGAACAACTCGTGACCTGATCGTGACCCATCCCTTCCGCACCCGGCTGCGAACCACCCGTGTCAGAGCGAACGAGCCGCCCACCGGTGGCCCGACACGGAGGTACTCCCCATGAAGCGCTCCCTCACCACCGCGTTCTCCCTCTCCGCCAGCGCCTTCCTCGTGCTCGGCCTGGCCGCGTGCGGCGGCAGCTCCACCGACGCCGGCTCCACCTCCGGCGGCGACATGAGCTCCTCCGCCGCGCCGTCCGACTCGATGAGCTCCTCGGCCGCCCCCTCGGACTCGATGAGCTCCGACGCCGCGATGGCATCCGGCCCCGTCGGCCCGGGCTGCGCCGACTACGCCGCGATGGTGCCGAGCGGCGCCGGCTCGGTGTCCGGCATGGCGACCGCGCCCGTGGCCACCGCCGCCAGCAACAACCCGCTGCTCACCACCCTCGTCTCGGCGGTGTCCGGCAAGCTCAACCCGAACGTGAACCTCGTCGACACGCTGAACGGCGGCCAGTTCACCGTCTTCGCGCCCGTCGACGACGCCTTCAAGAAGGTCGACCCGGCCACCATCGAGACGCTCAAGACCGACTCGGCCCTCCTGCAGAAGGTGCTGACCTACCACGTGGTCTCCGGCCAGCTGACCCCCGAGCAGGTCATCGGCATGCAGACCACCGTCGAGGGCCAGAAGGTCGACGTGACCGGCACCCCCGACAACCTCAAGGTCAACGGCGCCCAGGTCATCTGCGGCGGCGTGAAGACCGCCAACGCCACCGTCTACCTCATCGACGGCGTGCTGACCCCGCCCGCCAGCTGACCACCCCGGCCCCTCGCGGCTGACGCCCGGCCCCGCCACCTCCCGCAGGTGGCGGGGCCGTCGTCGTGAGGGGGCAGGCTGGGGGCGTGGACGCGGCGGCGCAGGTGGTGGAGATCGCGGGGCGGCGCGTGAAGCTCACGCACCTCGACCGCGAGCTGTGGCCGGGAGGCCCCGGGCGGCGGGCCACCACCAAGGCGGAGCTGGTCAGCTACGTGCTCGACGTGGCCCCGGCGCTGCTGCCGCAGCTGGCCGGCCGGCCGGTGACGCGGGTGCGGTGGCCGCAGGGGGTGGGCGGTCCGCGCTTCTTCGAGAAGAACGTCCCGTCCGGCACGCCGCGGTGGGTGCGGACGGTGGAGGTGGAGAGCACCGGTCGGGGGCGCTGGGGCGCCCCGTCGGCCCAGGACGACGACGGCGGTCCGGTCACGTTCCCGCTCGTCGACGACGAGGCCGGTCTGGTCTGGCTCGCGAACCTCTCGGCGCTGGAGCTGCACACGCCGCAGTGGCGCCTCGACGCCTCCGGGGGGCGGTCGCTGCCGGACCGGCTCGTCGTCGACCTCGACCCCGGGCCCGGCACGGGTCTGGCGGAGTGCTCCGAGCTGGCGGTGCTGGTGGCGGAGCGGCTCGCCGACGACGGGCTGGTCGCCGTCCCCGTCACCTCCGGCAGCAAGGGGATGCAGCTGTACGCGCCGATCAGCGGCGCGCAGGGCGCGGACGTGGTGTCCGCCTACGCCAAGCGGCTCGCCGACGGGCTCGCGAGGGACCACCCGTGGGTGACCGCGGTGATGGCCAAGGACGTGCGGCGCGGGAAGGTGCTGCTCGACTGGAGCCAGAACGACGGCGCGAAGACCACCATCACGCCGTGGTCGCCGCGGGGGCGGGACCACCCGCAGGCGGCGGTCCCGCGGAGCTGGGACGAGCTGGGCGACGACCTGTTCCAGCTGTCGCTGGCCGAGGCCGCGGAGCGCTTCGCCGCCGACGGCGACCCCCTCGCCGGCGTCCTCACCCCCGGCGCCCCGCCCGGCCCCCGCCTCCCCGAGCGCTGACCGTCCCCGCGGGGTTCAGCGGCCGACGGCGTAGCCCTGGGCGCCGCGGGGGTTGGCCGCCGCGCGGACCCACCCGCCGTCGAGCGCCACCGCCGACAGGCGGCCCAGCGACCACCCGTCCACCACCTGCGCGTCCCACCCGCGCCGGCGCAGCCCCTCGGCGACGCCGGGGCCGAACCTGCCCTCCAGCAGCAGCCGGCCGGGCACCGCCTGCCGCGGCCAGAACGAGCTGGGCGCGGTCTCGGTGTGGAAGGTCGGGGCGTCCACGGCGGCCTGCAGCGCCGTCTCGACCGCCTCCCCCGCCGAGGACCGGGTGGCGCGGGCCCGCTCGGCGGCGTGCACGACGCGCAGCACGAACGGCACCTGCCAGGCGTCCTGCTGGTCTCCGCCGGGGGTGCCCAGGGCCATCCACGGCTCGCCGTCGCGCAGGAGCAGCGTCGGGGAGAGCGTGGTGCGCGGGCGCCGGCCCGGGCGCAGCGTGGAGCCGAGCGTCGAGCCCCAACGGGCGGCCCGCGAGCGGGACCGCGGCGACCCGCCGCCGGTCACGCCAGCGGTGCCCGCGCTGGCGGGCAGCCAGCACATCTGCGCGCGCGTGCCGAGGGCGAACCCCAGCTCGGGGACCACCGGGGAGCTCTGCAGCCACCCCCCGCTGGGGGTGGCGGAGACGAGGTTGCCCCAGCGGTCGGCGACGTCGACGTGGACGGTGTCGCCCCGGCCCAGCTCCTCGCGGCGCCCCAGCTCGTCGGCGGGCGGACGCCGGTCGACGGTGGGCTCGCCGACCGCGGCGCCGCCGTCCGCGGTGTCCACGCGCGGCGGCACGGGCAGCTGCGGCAGCCGCCGGGAGGTCCCGCCGGGCCAGCCCGGCTGCAGCTCGTGGCCGCCAGGTCCAGCACTGCCTGCTCGTGCTCCGATCAGCGCCCGGCGCGAGGCGGTGTAGACCGGGTCGAGGAGGTCAGCGACGGCGGGCACGTCCACGCCGTCCCGCTCGGCGCCGACCGGGTCGCCGTACCAGGCCTCGCGGTCGGCGCTGGCCAGGTCGAAGGCGGCGGCGCACGCGTGGACCCACTCGTCGTCGTCCTCCGAGAGCGGGTCGGGCGACCCGTCAGCGCCGAGCTGCCCGTCGAGCAGCGCGAGGGTCTGCAGCAGCACCGGCCCCTGCCCCCAGGTGCCGGTCTTGGCGACCTGCACCCCGCGGTACTCCCCCAGCGCGGGCTCCTCGACGGTCGGCTCCCACCCCGCGAGGTCGGAGCCGCGCAGCAGCCCGGGGTGCACCGCGCCGGTGGCGTCGCGCCAGCTGGTCGTCGAGAAGAACCTGTCGACGGCGTCGGCCACCTCCCCGCGGTACCAGTGCTCGCGCGCGGCCTCGTACTGGGCGTCCCTGCCGGAGCCAGCGGCCTCCGCGGCGGCCAGCACCCGGTCGTAGGTGTCCGCCAGGGCGCTCAGGCGCAGCCGCGACCAGGCCCGCGGGGCGCGCGCTGCGCCGTCGTCCCCCGTCAGGTAGGTGGCGGCCGAGGTGCTCCAGGCGCCTGGGCCCTCGGTGAACAGCGGCGTCACGGACTCCAGGGTCGCGGCGACGCGCGGCAGCACGGGCGCGCCGTGGCGGGCGTAGCCGATGGCGGGCTCGAGCACGTCGCGCAGCCGCCACGTGCCCCACCGCTGCAGCAGGAGCGTCCACGCCCCGAAGACGCCGGGCACGGTCGCGGGCAGCAGCCCGGAGCCCGGGACGGCGGTCAGGCCGAGGTCGGCGAAGGCCTGCGGGGTCGCGGCGGCCGGCACGGTGCCCTGGCCGCACACCACGTGCGCCCGCCGGTCCTGCGCGGACCAGAGCACCACCGGCATGTCACCGCCGGGACCGTTGAGGTGCGGCTCCACCACCTGCAGCACGAACCCGGCGGCCGCGGCGGCGTCGAAGGCGTTGCCGCCGCGCTCCAGCACCCCCATGCCGGTCTGGCTGGCGAGCCAGTGCGTGGACGCGACGGCGCCGAAGGTGCCGGTGATCTCAGGACGAGTGGTGGTGAGGGGCACGCCACCACTCTCACCCACCCCGCGTGGCGTCGCTCAGGCGGCGTCGAGCTCCGGCAGGTACCCGCCCCACAGGGGGCTGCGGTGCTCGCTGCCGCGCAGCAGCCACGCCGCACCGTGCGGGGCGCGCAGGCGCACGCGCAGCTGCCAGCCCATCTCCTCCGGCGTCCGGTCGCCCTTGACGCCGTTGCACCGCAGGCAGCACGCCACGAGGTTCTCCCACGTGTCGCGGCCGCCGCGGCTGCGCGGCAGCACGTGGTCGACGGTGGACGCCGGGCGGTTGCAGTACCCGCAGCGGTGGCCGTCGCGGCGCAGCACCCCGCGGCGCGACACGGGCACGGCGCGCCCGAACGGCACGCGCACGTACCGGTTGAGCACGATGACGGCGGGCCGGGGCAGGGTCGCCCGCGTCGAGGCGACGGGCACCTCGTCGGCGACGACGACGTTCGCCTTGCCGGCCAGCACCAGCACCAGCGCCCGCCGCAGCGGGACGACCGCCAGCGGCTCGTAGCCGGCGTTCAGCACCAGGGTCCTCACGGTGCCACCCCCTCGTCGTGGTTCGTCAGCGGCCTCGTCGTGCGGGTCGTGCAGGTCGGGGAGGTCGGGAGCGCGCCGGCGCGTCATCGGAACGGCTCCGCGCCGGGGCGACGGGGAGGCCCTGGAACGGCGACAGGCGCCGTCCCGCGAGGGACGGCGCCTGTCGTTGTCAGGGCGGAGCGGCTGGCCGGGCTGCTGGCGCGGCGCGCGCTGCTGCGCGCGGCACTGCACCTGGCGCTGCTGCTGGCACTCAGCTCGGGCAGCGGCCTGCTGTGGTGGTGCTGGCTGGGATGGTGGATGCGCTGCCTGCAGGCGAGACCGCACCCCGGGCCGCTGGCGGGCCGGCCGGCCGGCGCGCGCTCCGCGCCGCTCCGCGCAGGAGCGCCCGGGACGCTCAGCCCTGCGAGCGCCCCGCCCAGCGGATGTGGCGGTACCACGGGGGAACTGTACGTCGCGCCGGGTCGTGCCAGCCCGCGCTTCACCCGTTGTTCTCGTCACGGCCCGGTCACGGCCGGACCGCGACGGGCGGGTGGGGCGACGGACGGGTCAGGCGACGCGGGTGAAGACGATCGACGAGGACCAGATGTCGTGCACGTCGATGGTCTTGCCGGTGCGCGGCGAGTCGATCATCTTGCCGCCGCCCAGGTAGATCCCGTTGTGGTAGACGCCGCCCTTGCCGGTGAAGGAGACGATGTCGCCGGGCTTGGCGTCGGACGCGGACACGCGGGTGCCGGAGCTCGCCTGCTGCGCCGCGGTGCGGGGCAGCTCCTTGCCCACCTGGGCGTAGACGTAGCGGACGAAGCCCGAGCAGTCGAAGCCGGCGGGCGTGGTGCCGCCGAAGCGGTACTTGATGCCCGTGTAGCGCTTGGCGATGTCGATGACCGACGCCCCGCCGGCGTTCGCGGTCGGAGCGGGGGCCGCCGAGCCGTCGTCGGTGGGCTCCGGGGGCCCGGAGTCGACGTTGGGGTCGTCGGAGCTGGAGTCGGTGCTGGCCACGCGGCTGGCGTCGCGGGCCTCCTTGGCGGCCTGGAACCTGTCCGCGGCGCGGGAGGCGCGCTCGGCGACGGCGGCGCGCTCACCGGCGGTGACCTGCGCGTCGTGCTGGAACTGGCCGGCGTCGACGGTGGTGAGGGAGGTCAGCGCGAAGCTCACCTGGGCCGTGGAGGAGGCCTTCACCGCGGAGGAGCCGGCGACGGCGCCGGCGCTCTGGGTGGCGGGCGATGCGTCAGGGGCGGTGTCGCCGGGCGCGGCGATGGCCGGCATGCCCATGGTGACGAGGAGGCCGCCGCTGACGGCGATGACGGCGGAGCGACGACCGACGGTGGTCGCGTTGGTGGCGACCGCGTCGCCGATGACGGTGAGCGGCGTGCGGGTGCGCACGGGACGGCGGTGACGCGCTGCGGTCCGGCTGCTCGCGGACATCTCGACCACTCGGCCTCTCCGTCGCCTGCGGGGTGAGCTGTCGGGTTCGGGCGAGAGGTCGTCGCCCGGCGCGCACCGCCCGGGGTCACCGGGCCGGGTGCGCGCTGCACCCCGAGGAGCTCCGCCCGGGAGCCCCGTGGAACGTGGGTCCCCCGCCCCTGCCAGCGGTGTCCGCCTGACCGCGCCCGGTGGCAGGGCTCAGCGCCCGGTGCGGACCTCGTGAGGTGTCTCTCGAGGCAGGACTGACAGTAGTGACGCGTGACTCTGCGTCGTGGGAACTCGAGATCGTGTCCAAACGTGACCTGGGTCACACTGCGGAGCGCAGGTCCGTCGTCGTCCCGGTCGAGCGGTTCGACGCCACTGGGGCGCTCCACCCCCGTCCTGACACGGCACAGGGCGCCCCCGTGCCAACAGGCACGGGGGCGACGCGGCCCGCCGGAGCGGGCAGCGGTCAGCTGGCGGCGGTCACGAAGACGTGCACGGCCACGTCGTCGGGGAGCACCTCTCCAGGGTCGCCGACGAGCACGCCGCCGGGCACGCGCTGCACGCGCACGGTGCTGCCCGGGCGCAGGCCCAGGGCCGACAGGCGGTGCATGGCGCCGGTGTCGGCCTGGGCGGGCTCGCCCACCCGGCGCACCTGCACCTCCGACGCCGCGGCGCTGGCGCCGGAGACCAGCGTCTGCAGCCCCTCGAGGCTGTCCGGCACGTCCACCCCGCCGATCTCGGCGAGACCGGGGATGGGGTTGCCGTACGGGTCCTCCTGCGGGGCGTGCAGCAGGTCGAGCAGGCGGCGCTCGACGCGCTCGCTCATGACGTGCTCCCAGCGGCAGGCCTCGTCGTGGACGTACTCCCACTCCAGGCCGATGACGTCGATGAGCAGGCGCTCGGCCAGGCGGTGCTTGCGCATCACCTGCGTGGCGCGCTCACGGCCCAGCGCGGTGAACTCCAGGTGCCGGTCACCGCTGACCACCACGAGCCCGTCGCGCTCCATCCGGGCCACCGTCTGGGAGACGGTGGGGCCGCTCTGCTGGAGGCGCTGGGCGATCCGCGCGCGCAGCGGGACGGTGCCCTCCTCCTCCAGCTCGAAGATGGTCTTGAGGTACATCTCGGTGGTGTCGATGAGGTCGCTCACGCCGCCCACCCCTTCCGTGCCGGTCCTGCGACCAGCCTAGTTGCCGGTGATCGAGCGCCGTTCGGGGCCGGTGTACCGCGACAGGGGCCGGATCAGCGCGTTCGCCTCCACCTGCTCGCGCACGTGCGCGGTCCAGCCGAGCACGCGGGCCATGACGAACAGCGGCGTGAACACCTCGGTGTCGAAGCCCATGAGCGCGTACGCGGGTCCGCTGGGGTAGTCGAGGTTCGGGCGGATGCCGGTGGCGTCGGTCATCGCCCGCTCGATCGCGTCGTACAGCTCGGCGAGGTCGCGGCGGCCCTCCCGCTCGACCATCACGTCGAGCGCGGCCTTCATCGTGGGCACGCGCGAGTCGCCGGTCTTGTAGACGCGGTGGCCGAAGCCCATGACCTTGCGCTTCTCGGCCCGCGCCTGCGCGACCCACTCGGCGGCCCGGTCGGCGGTGCCGACCTCGGCGAGCACGCCCATGACGGCCTCGTTGGCGCCGCCGTGCAGGGGGCCCTTGAGCGCGCCGACGGCCGCGGTGATGGCGGAGTGGTAGTCGGCGAGCGTCGAGGTCACCACCCTCGCGGTGAACGTGGAGGCGTTGAAGGAGTGCTCGGCGTACAGCACCATCGACACCTCGAAGGCGCGCACGACCTCCGGCGCCGCCTCCTCCCCGAAGGTCGCGGCGAGGAACGCCGCGCTCCAGCCGAGGTCGGTGCGCAGCGGCAGCGGCTCCAGGCCGCGCCGGCGCCGCTGGACCCTGGCGACCACCGCGGGCAGCTGCGCGAACAGCTGCAGGGCGCGGGCGAGGTCGTCCTCGCGGGTGCGCTCCGCCGGCGCGAGCGTCGGCCAGGTGGAGCCGATGGCGCTGACGGCGGTGCGCACGAGGTCCATCGGGTGCGCGTCCGCCGGGAGGGCGTCGAGGACGGCGACGACGGCGTCGGGCAGCGCCCGCTGCGCCCGCTCGGCGCGCTCGAAGGCCACCAGCTGGTCCGTGGTGGGCAGCTCGCCGTACCAGAGCAGGTGCGCCACCTCCTCGACCGTGCAGCGCGCGGCGAGGTCCTGGACGGGGTAGCCGCGGTAGAGCAGCTCCGACGGTCCGGTGGCGGGTGCCGTCACCGAGGACACCTCGGTGGTGTCGACGACGACGCCGGCCAGTCCCCGCTTGATCTCCTGCTCGCTCACGCCTGCACGCCCCTCGTCCCGTCCGGCACCTCGAAGGTGAACACGTCGGCGTCGAAGTCCGAGTAGCCGGCGTAGTCGATGAGCTCGTACAGCCGCGCGCGCGTCAGCATCGACGGCACCTCCCCCTCGAGGGTCCCGGTGGTCGCGAGCGCGTCCAGCGCGCGCTCGACGGCACCCATCGCCGTCCGCAGCAGGCTGACGGGGTGCAGCGCGATCCGCACGCCGACCTCGGCCAGCTGGGCGTGCGTGAACAGCGGCGCCTTGCCGAACTCGGTGAGGTTGGCCAGGACGGGCACGTCCACCGCGGCGACCACGCGCTCGTAGTCGGCCAGGGTCAGCATCGCCTCGGGGAAGACGGCGTCGGCGCCGGCGTCCACGTAGGCCTTGAGCCGCTCGACGGCGGCGTCCAGGCCCTCCACGGCGCGGGCGTCGCTGCGCGCCATGACCAGCAGGTCCGGGTCGCGCCGGGCGCGCACGGCGGCGGCGATGCGCTGGGCGGCGGTGGCGGTGTCCACCACCTGCTTGCCGTCCAGGTGCCCGCAGCGCTTGGGGTTGACCTGGTCCTCCAGGTGCAGCCCGGCGACCCCGGCGTCCTCCATCACCTGCACCGTGCGGGCGACGTTCATGGGCTCCCCGAAGCCGGTGTCGGCGTCGACGAGCACCGGCAGGTCGGTGGTGCGGGCCACCTGGGCGGCGCGCTGGGCCACCTCGGTGAGCGTGGTGAGGCCGATGTCGGGCAGGCCCAGCTCGGCGGACACGACGGCCCCGGAGACGTAGACGCCCTCGAAGCCCCCGCCCGCCACGAGGGAGGTCGACAGCGGCGTGAACGCCCCGACGAACCGCTGCAGGTCCCCGGACGCCAACGCGCTCCGCAGGGCCTGGCGCTTCTGCGACGCGGTCTTCGCGGCGTGGAGCATCAGAACAGCCCTCCCGCCGGCGTGGAGACGCGAGCCCGCACCGTGAGCTGCGACAGCTCGCCGGGCTCGAGCTCGGGCAGGCGCTGGGCGACGTCGAGGAAGCGCTCCACCTCGTCGTCGTCGAGCACGCCCTCGGCGAGCGTCCTGAACTTGGCCACGTAGTCGGCGCGGGCGAACGGCCGCGCGCCGGCGGGGTGGGCGTCGGCGACGGCGATCTCCTCCACCACCCGGCTGCCGTCGGCCAGCTCGGCCTCCAGGCGGCCCCCGAACGCCCTCTTCATGGGGTCCGGGTCGTGGTAGCGGCGGGTCCACTCCGGGTCCTCCACCGTGGTGGTCTTCTGCCACAGGGCGACCGTGTCCGGGCGGCCGGCGCGCTCGGGGGTGTAGCTGCGCTCGTGGTGCCAGCCGCCGTCCTGCAGGGCCACCGCCACGATGTACGGGATGGAGTGGTCGAGGGTCTCCCGCGAGGCCGTCGGGTCGTACTTCTGGGGGTCGTTCGCGCCGGACCCGATGACGTGGTGGGTGTGGTGGCTCGTGTGCAGCACGATCGAGCGCACCTGTGACGGGTCGCGCAGCGCCGGCTGCTGCTCGCCGAGGCGGCGGGCCAGGTCGATCCACGCCTGCGCCTGGTACTCCGCGGAGTGCTCCTTGGTGTAGCTGTCGAGGATCCCCCGCCGCTGCTCCCCGGCCTCGGGCAGCGGCACCTCGTAGACGTGGCCGAACCCGGAGAGCAGGCGCGCGATGACGCCGTCCTGGCCCTCGTAGATGGGCGTGGGGCTGGTCTGCCCGCGCATCGCCCGGTCGACGGCCTCCACGGCGGCCTTGCCGGCGAAGGCCGGCGCGTGCGCCTTCCACGTGCTGATCTCGCCCTTGCGCGACTGCCGCGTGGCGGTGGTGGTGTGCAGCGCCTGGCCGATGGCGTGGAAGACCTGCTCGGTGGGCAGCCGCAGCAGCGTGCCCAGGCCCGCGGCGGCCGAGGGACCGAGGTGGGCGACGTGGTCGATCTTGTGCTCGTGCAGGCAGATGCCGCGCACGAGGTCGATCTGCACCTCGTATGCGGTGACCAGGGCCCGCACCACGTCGGCGCCGGTGGCGCCGCCGTGGGGGCCCCGGCTGGCCGCCACGTGCTGGGCGACGGCGACGACGGGCGGGATGTTGTCACCGGGGTGGGAGTAGTCGGCGGCGAGGAAGGTGTCGTGGAAGTCGAGCTCGCGCACCGCCACGCCGTTGGCCCACGCCGCCCACTCCGGGCCGTAGCGACCGGGCGCGCCGTGGACCGTGGAGCCCGTGCCCTGGCTGGGCGCGGCGCCGGACGCCGGGTGGGCCATCGCCTGCGCGCGGGCGGCGACGACGGGCGCGCGGCCCAGCGACGCCGTGGCGACGGCCGCGTCGTCGATGACGCGGTTGACGACCATGTCGACGACAGCCGAGTCGATGTCGTCCACGTCCGCGAACGCGGTGGTGTCCGCGGCGAGCTGGGCCAGCTTCCAGGCCAGCTGCTCCTCGCGGGGCAGGTTCTCGTCGCTGCGGTGGGCTCGGACCTGGTGCACCTTCACGCCTCCGATCCTGGACCGCGCGGCCCCGCTGATCCAGCCCGCCCCCGCTGCGGTGGCCGACGCCACCCCCGCCTGACACGCTCGCCCGGTGGTGCTGCGATGACCTCGACCGTGCTCTGGCTGCGCCGCGACCTGCGCCTGCGCGACCACCCGGCCCTGCTCGCCGCGGCCGAGGAGGCCGGCGGCTCCGGCGTCCTGCCGCTGTTCGTGCTCGACCCGGCCCTCCTGGGCCCGGCGGGCCCCACCCGCACCGCGTGGCTGTTCCGGTCGCTGCGGGCGTGGTCGGCCAGCGCCGACGGCGCGCTCGTCGTCCGCTCCGGCGAGCCCGAGGACGTCGTGCGCCAGGTGGCCCGCGAGGTGGGCGCCGAGCACGTCCACGTGACCGCTGACGCCGGCCCCTACGGACGCGCTCGCGACGAGCGCGTCGAGGCCGCCCTGTCCGGCGACGGCGTGGGGCTGGTCCGCACGGGGACGCCCTACGCCATCGGCCCGGGCACGGTGGTGAAGGGGGACGGCACGCCCTTCCAGGTGTTCACCCCGTTCTCGAAGGCGTGGACGGCCCACGGGCACCCGGAGCCGGCCACCTCTCCCCCCGCTGACCTGCGCTGGGTGCGCCGCGTCGACGGCGAAGGAGTTCCGGACGACCCCGAGGAGTTCACGCGAGCTGACCTGCGGCTCCCCGACGTCGGCGAGGAAGCCGCGCTGCACCGCTGGGAGGCGTTCCAGGACCGTCTGGACGACTACGACACCGACCGCGAACGCCCCGACCGCGACGGCACCTCCCAGCTGTCCGCGCACCTGAAGTACGGGGAGGTGCACCCGCGCACGCTGCTCGCAGACCTCGCCGCGAGCCGGCACAGCGGGACGAAGGGCGGGCAGACCTTCCGCACCGAGCTCATCTGGCGGGAGTTCTACGCCGACGTCCTGTGGCACCGGCCCGACTCCGCCCGGGAGTACTACCGGCCGCAGCTGGCGGGCATGCGCTTCGACGACCCCGCCCGCGGGGACGGGAAGGCGCACCTGGAGGCGTGGCAGGCCGGGCGCACCGGCTACCCCTTCGTCGACGCCGGCATGCGGCAGCTGCTCACCGAGGGCTGGGTGCACAACCGGGTGCGGATGGTGGTGGCCAGCTTCCTCGTCAAGGACCTCCACCTCGAGTGGCAGCTCGGCGCACGGCACTTCATGCGCTGGCTGCGCGACGGCGACCTGTCGAGCAACAACCACGGCTGGCAGTGGACGGCGGGCTCGGGCACCGACGCGGCGCCCTTCTTCCGGGTGTTCAACCCCGTCAGCCAGGGCGAGAAGTTCGACCCCAGCGGCGACTACGTGCGCCGCTACGTGCCCGAGCTGCGCCACCTGCCCGGGAAGGCCGCGCACTCCCCGTGGGACTACGCCGGCGGCTACGACCACGGCTACCCTCAGCGCATCGTCGACCACAAGGCCGAGCGCGAGGAAGCGCTGGCGCGGTACGCCGCGGTCCGCTCGTGACCCGACCCCGTCCCCACCCCGAGGAACCATGACCGCAGACCCCACCGGCACCGCCACGACGAGCGTCGCGCTCGCCGTGGTCGTGGACCGCAGCGGCAGCATGCACAGCATCGCCGAGGACGCCGAGGGCGGCGTCAACGCGTTCGTCGCCGAGCAGCGCGCGCAGCCGGGCGGTGGCCGGCTCCTGCTGACGCAGTTCGACGACGCCTTCGACGTCGTCGTCGACTGGGTGCCGCTCGACGAGGCGCCGGAGTACTCCCTGGCGCCGCGGGGCCGCACCGCGCTGCTGGACGCGTGGGGACGCACCGTGGTGCTGCTGGAGGAGCGGCTCGAGACCACCCCCGTGGGCGAGCGCCCGGAGCGCGTCGTCGTGGTGGTGGTCACCGACGGGCTGGAGAACGCCTCGGTCGACTGGACCCGCAAGGGGGTGGAGGAGCTCACGAACCGCAAGCAGGAGCGCGACGGCTGGCAGTTCGTGTTCCTGGCCGCCGGCCAGGACGCCATCGCCACCGCCTCCGCCCTCGGCGTCCCGGCGGGGGCCTCCCTCACCTACGACGCCGACGGCCGGGGCACGCGCGCCGCCTACGCGGCGGCCAGCCGGTGGGTCAGCGCCGCGCGGGCCGGTGCGCCCGGAGCCGCACCGCGGTTCACCGAGGAGGACCGCTCGTCGACGACGCGCTGAGCAGCTGCTCCAGCCCCTCCTCGATGCCGCGCAGGTCGGTGAGCAGCTCCTCCAGCACGTCCTCGGGCAGCGGACGCACCCGGGCGAGCTCCTCGCGCACGGGGCGCAGCAGGGGCGCGTACTTGGCGGCCAGGCGGCGCACCTGCTCGGGGTGCTCGCCCGCGTGGTGGTGCAGCGAGCCGGCGTTGTCGTAGAGGTCGCTGGTCTTGACCAGCAGCGCGGCCGCGTCGCCCCGCACGGCCTCCAGCACGTGGTCGCGGTAGGCGCGCCGGCGCGCCTCGGGGTCCTCGGGCCGGGGGCCGGGCGGGTTGCTCACCGCCTCGACCACGGCCGCCACGCGCGCCCCGAAGGCCGGCGCGACGACGTCGCGCAGCGCGCTCGCCGCGGCCTGCGCGGCGCCGCCCTCGTCGTCGTCGGCGGGGACCGGCAGGCCCACCAGGTCCAGCAGGTCCGGGGCGGCGTCCTCGACGACGTCGTGCAGCACCGCCGCCACCAGCACGTCGACGTCGCGCACCCCCCAGCGGTGCAGCCTCAGCGCCCCGCGCAGGGGGTGGGTGATGTAGCTGTCGCGCGGGAGGGGGCCGCGGCGGGCGCGGGTGGCGTCGCGGTGGGCGTAGGCGGCCAGCTCCACCGCCCTCCTGACCGCTCCCGAGGCGTCGAGCGGCTCGGCGGCGCGCAGCAGCGCCGCGGCGAGCAGGGCGCCCTCCATCTCCTTGAGCGGCAGCTCGGCCAGCGCGCTCCCGAGGCGGGCGTCGAGGTCCGTCACCCCTCGCAGGCTAGGGGACGGGATCGCGGGCGTCGTAGCGCAGGAAGCCCCGCTGCCACGCCATGAGGACGACGACGGCGAGCACGCACGCCACGCCGCCGACCACCGCCGCCAGCGCCTCACCGAGGGCGTCGGCGTCTGCGCCGGCCACGAGGTCGCCCAGGCGGGGGCCACCGGCCACCACCACGATGAAGACGCCCTGCAGGCGCCCGCGGGCCCAGTCGGGCGCGGCCGACTGCAGCACCGTCTGGCGGAACACCGAGCTGACGGCGTCGGCGGCGCCGGCAGCGGCGAGGGCGGCGCACGCCCCCCACAGGTGCCACGAGGTCCACGGCACGGCCGTGGTGGTGACGGTGCCCTCCGCCGCGTGCGACGGCGCGGCGAGCAGCAGCACCAGGCCGAACGCCACGATCGCGGCTCCCCAGGCCGCCACCGACACCGCGATGGCGACCCCGTGGCGGTGGACGCGGCCCAGCGGCCCGGACACGAGGCTCGCGAGGACGGACCCGACGGCCACGGACGAGGCGAGCACGCCCGCCGTCGTCGCCCCTCCCCCGATGAGCACCGCGCCCACGGCGGGGAACAGGGCGCGCGGCTGGCTGAGCACCATGGCGCAGATGTCCAGCAGGAACGTCGTGCGGACGTTGCGCCACCCCTTGAGCAGGCGCAGACCCTCCAGCACGCTGGCCAGGCCGGCCTTCCGGGCCCCGCCGGCCGGGGGCAGCGGCGGGAGGCTGAGCACGGTCGCCAGGGCCACGAGGAGGGTGACCACGTCGATCGTGTAGGCGGGCCCGAAGCCGACCGTTCCCACCAGCAGGCCGCCGACCAGCGGTCCGACCGTGACGCCGAGGTTCATCGACAGGGTGCCGAGCGCGTTGGCTGCGGGCAGCTGCTCGGCGGGCACGAGCATGGGGATGATCGCGGTGCGCGCGGGCGAGTTGACCGCGAAGGCGGCGCTCTGCAGGGCCACCAGCCCGAGCAGCAGCGCCACGGAGCCGACGTCGAGCCACGCCTGGGCGGCGATGAGCACCGAGGCGACGAGCAGCCCCACCGAGGAGAGCACCACGACGCGGCGGCGGTCGTGAGCGTCGACCAGGGCGCCGCCGTACAGGCCGAGCACCACGAGCGGCACGAAGGAGACCAGGCCGACGAGGCCGACGGCGAAGGACGAGCCGGTGAGGTCGTAGACCTGCAGCGCGACGGCGGTGACGCCGAGCTGGCTGCCGACCCCGGCGAGGGTGAGGCCGGTCCACAGGCGCCGGTACTCCGGGGAGGAGCGCAGCGGGGCCGTGTCGAGGAGCAGGGCGGGCATCGGGGTCCATGGTGCCCCAGGCACCCGTCAGGTGCCGGGCGTGGAAGAGCCCGCGGGCTCCCCTCCGACCTGGAGGGGGCGTCGCGCTGGACGAAGGCGCGACTCCCGCGGGCTCCGGTGACTGCCTGGGACTAGCAGGCCGTCCGGGTGGCTCACGCTGCCTGACGGCTAGCGGGCAGTCACCTCACGCGTCCGAAGAACAACCACTTCTCGGATCACCTCCTCTCCCGTGTGCCTCCACGCTACGTCCGGCCCGGCGGGGCGTCGAGGGTTTTTTCCGAGCGGTTCTGCGGCTGCCACGATGGCCGTGTGAGCGACGCCGCCCCCACCCCCCTGCCCGGCCTCCCCGAGGACTTCGACCGGGTGCTGTGCGTGGTGGCGCACCCCGACGACGTCGAGTACGGCACCGCGGCGGCCGTGGCCCGCTGGACGGCGGCGGGCAAGCAGGTCGTCTACGCGATGGCGACCTCCGGCGAGGCGGGCATCGACACGGTGGCCCCCGCCAAGGCGGGTCCGCTGCGCGAGGCCGAGGAGCTGGCCAGCGCCGGCGCCGTGGGCGTGCGGGAGGTGGAGTTCTTCCGCCACCGCGACGGCCGCCTCACCGAGAGCCTCGAGCTCCGCAGCGACATCGCCCGCGCGATCCGCCAGCACCGCCCGCACCTCGTCGTCACGATCAACCACCACGACACGTGGGGGCCGGGCACGTGGAACTCCGCCGACCACCGCGCGCTGGGCCGCACGGTGCTCGACGGCGTGGCCGACGCCGCCAACCGCTGGATCTTCCCCGAGCTCGGCCACGAGGGCTTCGCGCCGTGGAAGGGCGTGCGCCGCGTCGTCGTCGCGAACAGCACCTCCCCCACCCACGTCGTCGACATCACCGACACCGTGGAGGCCGGCGTCGCGGCGCTGGCGCTGCACGAGGAGTACTTCCGCGCGCTCGACCCGGACGTCCCGGTGCGCCGGCAGGCCGAGAAGGTCTACGAGCAGGTGGTCCGCCGCGACCAGCCGGGCTGGGAGGGCCGCTCCGTGCTCGCCGTGGAGCTCGCCCTCACCCTGTGACTCAGGGCTGGCGGCGGACGACCCTCCACGCGCCGGCGTCGTCCAGGGGCGCCGGCTCCCCGGTCACCGAGAGGTAGACGAGCCGGTCGTGCAGGCGCGAGCGGCGCCCCACCCACAGCTCCACCTCCACCGGCCGCACGAGGAACCCGCCCCACCCGTCGGGCAGCGGCACGGCCCCGGGTTCGGGGAAGCGCGCCGCGGCCGCCTCGTACGCGCGTGCCAGGTCCTCCCTGGAGGCCACCTCCGCGCTCTGCCGGGAGGCGTGGGCGCCCAGCTGCGAACCGCGCGGGCGGGTGGCGAAGTAGGCGGCGCTCTCGTCGCGGCTGACCTGCTCGACCTCACCGCGCACGCGCACCTGCCGCTGCTGCGGGTGCCACGGCAGCACGAGCGCCGCGTGCGGCGCCGCGGCCAGCTGACGGGCCTTGGCGGAGCCGAGGTTGGTGTAGAACACGAACCCGCGGGCGTCGGCGCCCTTGAGCAGCACCGTGCGCGCGTCGGGGAGGCCGCCGGCGTCGACGGTGGCGAGGACCACGGCGTTCGGCTCGGCGATCCTCGGGTCGGAGCTCGCCTCGTCCCACCAGCGGTGGAACTGCTCCAGCGGGGCGGGAGCGAGGTCGGCGGCGTCCAGGCCCGCGTCGGAGTAGTCCACGCGGTGCTCCGCCAGCTCGCTGTTCACGTCCGGGCTCTCCACACGGTGCAGGATGCACGCCGTGACCTCCTCCGACACCTCGAGCTCGGGCACCCCTGCGGCGGGTGTGCCCACCATCACCGTGCCGCCGTCGCTGCTGCCCCGCGACGGCCGGTTCGGCTCCGGGCCGTCCAAGGTCCGCGACGACCAGGTGGCCGCCATCGCCGGGGTCGGCCGCACCGTGCTGGGCACGTCGCACCGCCAGCTGCCCGTGCGCTCGCTGGTCGCCCGCACCCGCGCGGGCATGACCGACCTGTTCTCCCTGCCCGACGGGTACGAGGTGGTGCTCGGCAACGGCGGCTCGACGACCTTCTGGGACGTCGCCACCACGTGCCTGGTCCGTGAGCGCGCGCAGCACCTGGTGCTGGGGGCGTTCAGCGAGAAGTTCGCGAAGGCGACGGCGGCCGCGCCGTTCCTGGCGGCGCCCGACGTGCGCCGCTCGGAGCCGTTCAGCGCGCCCACCGCCGAGGCGGAGCCCGGGGTGGACGCGTACGCCTACCCCCACAACGAGACCTCCACGGGCGTGGTGCTGCCGGTGGTCCGCCCGTCGGGGCTGGCGGAGGACGACGACGCGCTGGTGCTCGTCGACGCGACGTCCGCCGCGGGCGGGGTGCCGGTGGACGCCTCGAGGTGCGACGCGTACTACTTCGCGCCGCAGAAGTCGTTCGGGTCCGACGGCGGGCTGTGGCTGGCGCTGCTGTCCCCCGCCGCGATCGCGCGGGCGGAGGAGCTGCAGCCGGGCCGCTGGGTGCCGGGGTCGCTGGACCTGCTCGCGGCGCTGGCGGAGAGCCAGCGGGAGCAGACGGTGAACACGCCCGCCGTGGCGACGCTGCTCATGCTCGCCGAGCAGGTGGAGTGGATGCTCGACCGCGGCGGCCTGGAGTGGGCGGCCGCGCGGTCGGCGGAGTCCGCCTCGCGGCTGTACGAGTGGGCCGAGGCCAGCCAGTACGCGCGCCCCGCGGTGCGCGACCGCACGCTGCGCTCGCCGGTGGTCGGCACCATCGACCTCGACCCGTCGGTCGACGCCGCCGCCGTCCGCGCCGTGCTGCGCGCGAACGGCGTGGTGGACGTCGAGCCGTACCGCGGGCTGGGCGGCAACCAGCTGCGCGTGGGCATGTTCCCCGCCGTCGACCCCCACGACGTCTCTGCGCTGACGGCGTGCGTCGACCACGTGGTGTCCGCCCTGTCCTGACCCCACCCCTGTTCCGCACTTTCCGCGGCAAGTGCGCTTCCCGGGACTCCGGTGGCGCACTTGCCGCGGAAAGTGCGAGAAGAGGAGAGCTCAGCCGGCGAGGTGGCCCCACTCCTCGGACAGCTCCGACCACGGCCCGGTGGCCGCCACCTGACCGTCCTCGAGGACGACGACGACGTCGGCCAGCGCGAGGGCGCTGCGCTTGGCGCTGCACCCGACCACCGTGGCGCCCCGCTCGCGCAGCGCCGACCACAGCTCCAGCTCGGTCTTGGCGTCCAGCGCGGAGGAGACGTCGTCGGCGACGACGAGCTCGGCCTCGGTGGCCAGCGCGCGGGCGAGCGCGAGCCGCTGCACCTGCCCGCCGGACAGCCGCACGCCGCGGTGCCCGACCAGGGCGCCGGTGCCGCCGGCCTCGCGGACGTCCCGGTCGAGGCGGGCGTCGCGGATGGCGCTGCCCAGGCTCACCGAGCCCCTGTCGTGCCCGAGGGTGACGTTGTCGGTGAAGGTGCCCGAGAGCACCCGCGGGACCTGCGCGACGTGCGCGACCTGGCCGGGGCGCAGGAACAGCTGCGGGTCGCCGACCTCGGTGTCGTTCCAGCGGATGGCGCCCTCGTGGTCCACCAGGCCGACCAGCGCCGACAGCAGGCTCGACTTGCCCGAGCCCACGCGGCCGACCAGCAGCACCAGCGACCCGGCCTCCACCGACAGCGTCACGTCGCGCACGCCGACGGTGCCGTCGTCGTGGACCGCGGTGACCCCCTCGAGCTGCAGCCGCCGCAGCGCCACCCGGCCCGCGGGGGCCGGGGAGGGGGCGGTGCCGGCGACGAGGTCGACCGAGGGCGGCAGCGCCACGAGGTCGGCTCGCCCCGACAGCTCGCTGGCGGCGCGCAGCCAGGTGCGGGCGATGGGCATCTCGACCACCGCGGCGCCCGCCACGATGCCGAACCACCCGAAGCCGGAGACGGCCGTCGCGACCGCCAGCGCGGTGCCCAGGCCCCAGACCCCGGTGAGGAACAGCACCCAGGCGGTGACCACACCGACCTGCACGAGCACGCCCGGGACGCCCTCGAGGAGGCTGCGGATGCGCTGCTCGCGCACGCTGGCCTCCACACGGCGCGCGTCGACCACCTGCAGGTGCCCCTGCACGGCCTGGACGGCAGCGGCGAGCTTGACCGTGCGGACGGCCTCGAGGGTGCTCACCAGCTCCTTGCCGAACCGGGCGCGCTCGTCGCCGGCGACCCGCCCGGCGCGGCCGGCGGCGGGGGCGCCCGCAGCCGCGGTCAGCGCCGACAGCACCAGCACCCCGCCGGCGACCAGCGACGCCGTGGCGCTGGCGTTGAACAGGCCGGTGGCGAGCACCGCGGCAGCACCGATGAAGACGTCGACCCACCGGTCCACGTAGATGATGAGGCGGTCGCTGTCGAGGGCGCGGGCGGCCACCTCGCCGGGGGGCGTGCGGCGCAGGCGCCGCTGCTCGGTCTGGCCGCGCAGCACCGCCAGGCGCAGCCGCAGCGTGGCCGCCGACCACCACATCGGGTAGACGCGGAAGGCGAGCGCGATGCCCACCGGGGTCAGCAGCAGGCAGGTGGCCACGAGCGCAGCGAGGCCCCACGGCCGCCCGCCGGCCTCCAGCGACACCACCAGCTGGCCCCACGCCCAGCCCGTGAGCGCGCCGTAGGCGCCGAGCATCGTCACGGCGAGGAAGGCGAAGGTGCCGACCAGGCCCCACTGGGGGTGCACGACGAGCAGCTCGGCCACGTGCCGCGCCAGGCTCGGCCGGGGAGCCGGGGGCGCCGGGCGCGGGTCCCGCCGCTCGCGCCGGGTCACCAGCGCCGACGACGCAGGAGCCGGCGCCACCAGCACGGCTGTCGCGGAGCCGACGCCGCTGGCCGCGCTCGTCGTCGCCGCCGGGTCCGTGCCGCGGGGGCGCTCGGTGCCGGAGGCCACGAGGAGGTCGCGGAAGGGCCCGATGGTGGTGGCCAGCGCGGCGCGCGGGCCGTGCTGGACGAGGCGGCCGGAGTCGAGCACGGCCACCGCGTCGCACCAGCGGGTGGTGGAGAGGCGGTGGGCGATGACCACGCCGGTGCGCCCGGCGAGCAGGCGCTGGGAGGCCCGGGTGACCAGCTGCTCGGTCTGGGGGTCCATGCGGGCGGTGGCCTCGTCGAGGACGACGACGCGGACGTCTCGCACGAGCAGGCGCGCGAAGGCGACCAGCTGCTCCTCGCCCGCGGACAGCGTCGCACCGGAGGCGCCCAGGCGGGTGTCGAGCCCGTCCGGCAGGGAGGCGACCCACTCGCTGATGCCGAGGTCGGCGACGGCGGCCTGGACCCGCTCGCGCGGGACGGGCGCGAAGAGCGTGATGTTCTCCTCGAGGGTCGCGCTCAGCACCTCGGTGCGCTGGGTGACCACGCCGACGGCGCGGCGCAGCGAGCCGAGCTCGGTGGCCACGACGTCCTGCCCGGAGACCAGCACGGTGCCGGGCGGCGGCTCCACGGCTCGGGAGAGCAGCTTGGCGAAGGTCGACTTGCCCGCGCCGCTGCGCCCGACCACCGCGCACGACGTGCCGGCGGGCACCACGAGGGAGTCGATCGCCAGGGTGAAGCCCTCGCCGTAGGTGAAGCTCAGGCCGCGCACCTCCACGCCGTCGCGCACCGGGTCCCCCGACGCGGCCGGCACGGGCGCGCCGTCGGCGGGCTCTCGGTCAGCGGCCATGAGGGAGCGGATGCGGGTGAGGGCCCCCAGGCCCTCCTGCACCTCGGGCAGGTGGTTGGCCACCTCGCCGAGGCGGCCCACGAACGTGGTGACGAGCAGCCACTGCGTGATGAGCAGCGGGAGCCCGAGCTGGCCTCCGGTGACCAGCCACACGCCCGCGAGCGCGAGGGCGGCGAGCAGCGCGTGCAGCACGAGGCCGGTCCGCAGGCCGACGGTGGTGGCGGCGCGGCAGGTGCGGGCGCAGCGGCGCAGCACCTCCGCGGAGCGCGCGGAGAACTGGGCGAGCACGTGCGCCTGCCCGAGGGAGGTGCGGACGTCGTCGCGGCCGGCGACGGACTCCTCCAGCTGGGTGGCGGAGTCGGACCAGGCGAGCTCCTCCTCGGTCTTGCGCGCGGCGACCACCGGGGTGAGCTTGTGCACCCACAGGTACGCCAGGGCCGCGACCAGCGGGAACGCGAACCACGCCGGCCAGAACGTCAGCCCCGCGACCACCCAGGCGAGCACGGAGCGCAGCAGCGCGCGGCCCAGCTGCCAGCCGGTCTGGCGGACCAGCTGGGCGAGCTGGCGGGTGTCGTCGTCGACCCTGTCGAGCAGCTCGCCGACGCCCTGGGACTCCAGGGCGGTGAGCGGCTGGCGCAGCGCGGCGTCGAGCAGGTCGGAGCGCAGCCGGCCCTCGGCGCGGCCGACGACGGTCGAGAAGCCCGTGCGGCCGACCATGTCCAGCACGGCGGAGCCGATGAGCAGCACCGCGAGCAGCGCCACCGCGGGTGTGGTGGGGCCGTCGGCCAGGGACCCGGCGACCACCGTGCCGATCGTCTCGGCCACCGCGGCGAGCACCGCGAGCGCCAGGGCGACTGCGCTGCCCCAGCCGGACAGACGACGCCACGTCAGCGGCGCGTGCTCGCGCACGGGATGACCTCCAGGAGGCGGGTAGCGGGGGCGGCTCCGGTCCAGGGGCCGCTGTGACGCTACAACCGCCCTCCGACAGCCCGCCTCTGCTTTTCCAGCCGGTCGGCGATGACGGGCCGCACCCGCCAGGACGCCGCCAGCTCCTCCAGCTCGCGGTGGGCCGCCTCGCGCGCCGCCTGCGGTTCGGCCCGGGTGGGGCGCACCGCGCGCAGCAGGGCGTTGCGCGGCGTGTGCTCGCTGTCGACGAACTCCACCACGTCCGTGCGGTACCCGTGGGCGCGCAGCGCCGCGGAGCGCAGGGAGTCCGTCAGGACGTCGGCGAAGCGCTCCCGGAGGATCGGGGAGGACACCAGCGCGTCCTGCGCGGCGGGGAGGGGCGACGACGGCGTGCCCGCGCCGGCCGCCACCAGCTGGCGCTGCACGTCGCGGTGGCAGCAGGGGGCTGCGAGCACCACCGGGGACCCCCAGGCGACGGCGCGGGCGAGCGCGTCGTCGGTGGCGGTGTCGCAGGCGTGCAGGGCCAGCACGACGTCGGGCGGGCCGCCCAGCAGCTGCGTCGGGTCGGCGTCGGCGATGGTGCCGGCGGTGAAGGTGAGCCCCTCGACCCCGGCGGCTGCGGCGCGGTCGGTGGAGCGCTGCACGAGGTCGGCGCGCAGCTCCACGCCCACGGTGCGGGCGCCGGCGGGGCGGCCGGCGAGCCAGCGCTGAGCGGCGAGGGTGAGGTAGGCGTTGCCGCACCCGAGGTCGACCACGCGCAGCGGCCGGTCGGCCGCGAGGCCGTCGGGCAGCGCGGCGGAGAGCTGGCGCAGGAAGGCGTCGACCTGGCGGCGCTTGTCGCCGCCGGCGCCCAGCACGGCGAAGAGCGGGTCGTCGGGGGCGAGCAGGTGCTGCTTGCGGCGGTCGTTGGCGAGCTCCCCGGCCGCGCCGGCCCCGGCAGCGGCGGGGGCGCTGCGGCCGACGGTCGCCAGTCCCTTCTTGGTGACCTGCACCTGCACCGCACCGGCGGCCGTCTCGGCGTGCCAGGTGGCGAAGGGCAGCGCCAGCAGCGCGTCGAGGGCTCCGTCGTCGTCGGGGCCGAGGGGGGCCTGGACGCGCAGGTTGCGCGTGCGGACCACCGGTCCGGTGCGCTCGGTGACCTGGGCGTGCCGCACACCGCGCAGCAGCACCGGACGCACCTCGAGGCGGTCCGGCGCCTCCAGCGCCGCGTCGGCGCCCCGGCGCCGACCACTCGCGGTGGCGCGCACGAAGGACTCGTCCACGAGCGCCGACCGCAGGGCGCCGGTGGCCTCGGCCAGCTCGACCAGCGCCATCAGGCGGCCTCTCGCAGGCCCGCGGGCACCGGCTCCTGCGCCGAGCCGACCTCGACCAGCAGGTGCGGCCTGGCGTGCAGCCGGTAGCTCACGTGCACCTCCTGGCGGCGGGAGACGACGAGGACGACGACGGCGGCGGCCACCAGAGCGGCGATCCCGCCGACGGCGATGGACCAGCGCGGCCCGGCCACCTCGCCGATCCAGCCGACCAGGGGCGCCCCCAGGGGCGTGGTGCCGGCGAAGACGGCCATGTAGAGGGCCATGACGCGCCCGCGCAGCTCCGGCGGCGTGGTCATCTGCACGGTGGCGTTGGCGGCGGTCATGAGGGTCAGCGCCGACAGGCCCACGGGGATGAGGGCGAGGGCGAAGGTCCAGTAGCCGGGCATCACGGAGGCGATGATCGCGAACACGCCGAACGCGGTCGCCGCGCCCACCACCAGGCGCAGCCGCGGCTTCTCGCGGCGGGCGGCCAGCAGAGCGCCGGTGAGCGACCCGATCGCCATGATCGAGCCGAGGAGGCCGTAGCTGCTCGCCCCCAGCCCGAACTCGACGCGGGCCATGAGCGCGGTGGTCATCTGGAAGTTCATGCCGAACGCCCCGACCAGGCCCACCACCAGCAGGATGAGCACGATGTCGGGACGGCTGCGGACGTAGGCGAGCCCCTCGCGGGTGGCGCCGCGACCGCGCTTGCGCCGCGGGGCGGGCACCAGCTCGCCGCGGCGCATGAGCATGAGCGAGCCGAACGTGGCGGCGAAGGTGACGGCGTTGATGAGGAAGACCCACCCGGTGCCCACCGCGGCGATGAGCAGGCCGGCGACGGCGGGGCCGATGAGCCGCGCGCCGTTGAAGGAGGCGCTGTTGAGGCCGACGGCGTTGGCGAGCATGCGCTGCGGCACGAGCGAGGTGACGAACGTCTGGCGGACGGGGGCGTCGAAGGCGCTCGTCACGCCCAGCAGGCCGGCGAGCACGTACACCTGCCACAGCTGCGGGTCGCCCAGCACCACGAGCAGGCCCAGCAGCAGCGCCCAGGTGCCCATGAGCGCCTGCGTCGCGGCGAGCACCGCGCGCTGGGGGAACCTGTCGGCCACGGCGCCGGTCAGCGGACCCAGCACGAGCTGGGGACCGAACTGCAGCGCCGTGGTGATGCCGACGGCGACGGCGCTGTTGTCCGTCAGCTGCGTGAGCACCAGCCAGTCCTGGGCGACGCGCTGCATCCACGTGCCGACGTTCGACACGATCGCGCCGCCGGCCCAGATCCGGTAGTTGCGGACCGTCAGCGAGGTGAAGGTGGGCGCCAGGGCGCGCCGCGCACTGCTCAGCGTGCTGGTGAGGACTGTCATCGGGTGGCGATCTCCTGCAGGAGTGCGGCGGCGCGGGCCAGGGCGGCGCGGTCGTCGGGGCTCAGGGCGGCGAGCTGCTCGGCGAGCCAGGCGTCGCGCTTGCGGCGCGTCTCGTGGACGTGGCGGGTGCCCGCCTCGGTGAGGACGACGAGCAGCTGGCGCCCGTCGTCGGGGTGCGGGGTGCGGCGGGCCAGGCCCGCCTCCTCCAGCGCGGTGACCGTGCGCGTCATGGACGGCGGCTGCACGTTCTCGTGGTCGGCCAGGGCCCGCAGCGTCTGCGGGCCGCGGCGGTCGAGGCCGGCGAGCACCGAGTACTGGGCGTCGGTGATGTCGGTGCTGCTGCGCTCGCGGCGCAGGCGCCGGGCCAGGCGCATGGCGCCCACGCGCAGCTCGGCGGCCAGCGGCGCGGGCCTGCAGCGGGTGGGGGCCACCCGCTGCGCGGGAGCGGCTGCCGGGGTCACGTCATGAGCATAGGTCATTACTGTTGCTAACGGTAGCCCGAGGACACCTGTTCCCGGCGGCTACTCCCGCACCGGCCTCGCGGCCTCCACGAACGGCGCCAGCGCGGCCCGCAGCTGCTCCCGGTGGCCGCGCGACAGGTCGACCTCGTACGCCTGGCCGCGCAGCGAGAGGGCGACGGTCGCGACGTCGTCGGTGGACCCGTCGATGCCGTCGGCGAAGGCGAGCTCGGCCTGGACGCCGGCTGGCACCGGCCTGGCGGTCACCGGCGCGACCGGCGCGACCGGCGCGGCAGCGGCGACGACGGGCTGGTCGGGCCGCTCCGCCGCACCCGCGTGGCAGGCGCAGGTGCACGCGGCGAAGCGGCACCCGGGGTGGTCGTCGGTGAAGCACCAGCTGGACCGACCGCTCACCTGCGCCGCACGCTCCTCACCGCCACCGGCCCGGACCTACCCTGGCCGGGTGCGGTTCTACCTCAGGCGCGAGGAGCGCCGTCCGGCGCCCGCACCGCCACCCGCCGACGACCGCCGGCCCTTCGGCGTCATCACCGTCGCGTGGCTGGCGCTCCTCGTCGTCGCCGTGGTCGCGCACGACGCGCTGAGCGGCGCTGGCCGCACCTGGTGGGTGTGGACCTGCGCGGCCGGGGCCGCGCTCGGCTTCCTGGCGCTGGCCCGGGAGAACCGCCGCCGCTAGCGGTGCGCCTACCCGGCGGAGGCCGACGGCGAGGCGGCCGGCTCGGACGGGTCCGCAGCCGACGGCTCCGGCTCGGCCGAGCGCGAGGCCGTCGCCGACGCGCTCGGCGCCGCGGGGGCTCCCGGGGACGAGGAGGGCGCAGCGGCACCGTCGTCACCGCCGTCGTCGTCCGGCGCCGAGGAGGCGCGGGGCGCGGCGGACGGCAGGGCCCCGGAGGCGCACCCGCTGCCCAGGTCGGCCAGCTCCTGCGGGCTGCGGTCGGCGCTGGTCTGCGCCGCCTCCGAGAGCAGCTCGGGCTTGCCGGACCTGATGACCGCGGGGTGCCACCGGCTGCCCTGCACGCCGTCGCGGGTGACCTCGACGGTGAGCACGCCGGTCTGCGTGCCGAGGGTGTTGCCGGGCTTGGCGTAGAAGTGGAAGTTGCCCAGCCCGTACGCCACGAGCGTCGAGCCGACCTCCCCCGTGGGCTGCAGCACGTGGGCGTGGCTGCCCACCACCACGGCCGCGCCGGCCTCGGCGAGGTCGGCGGCGAGCGAGCGCTGCCGGGCCGTGGGGCACTGCACGCGCTCGGTGCCCCAGTGCAGGAAGACGACGACGACGCGCCCCGCCTGCGCCTCGCCCTCGACGTCCTCGAGCAGCCGCTCGGAGTCCTTGGCCGAGGCCAGCCCGGGCTTGGTGGCCGTCGCCGTCCACGCGGTCTGCACGGAGGAGTCGATGACGTCGGTGGCGGCGATCACCGAGACCGGCACGCCCTGCGGCTCCAGGCGCAGCGGGCGGAAGGCGTCGTCGACGTCGTCGCCGGCGCCCAGCACCGGCAGGCCCGCGTCGCGGCCGGCCTCGAGCGTGTCGTCGAGGCCGCTCGCGCCGTAGTCCATCCCGTGGTTGTTGGCGAGGGTCACCGCGTCGACGCCGGCGTCCTCCAGCGCGCCCATGGCCTTGAGCGGGGCGCGGAAGGCGAACTGCTTGTCGACTGCTCGGCCGCCCGCGGTCACGGCGGTCTCGAGGTTCACCACGGCGAGGTCCGCGTCAGCGAGGACGTCGAAGGCGCTGCCCAGGTCTGCGGTGGAGGCCGACGTCCCCTCGAAGTGCACGTCCCCGGCGAAGGCCAGCACGGCAGTGCCGGGCTGGTGGACCACGCCGTCGGCGTCGGTGGTCGCGGCGCTGCTGGACGTCTCGGCCGGGTCCGGATCGGTCCCGGCGGAGCTGCACGCGGCCAGCGCGAGCGCCCCGGCCAGCGCGAGCGGGAGCAGCCGCGGCAGCCGCGGCAGCCTCCTCACGCGCGCTCCCCGGCGGCGTCCTCGACCAGCGCGGCGGCGGCCCGGTCCGGCACGGCGAGCAGCTCGGCCACCAGCGCCCGGGCGTGCCACCGGCCCGCCGCCAGCGCGAGGCCGCGGGCGAGCCCGTCGACGGTGGTGGCGCGCACGTCGGCGTGCTCGCCGCGCCCGGTGACCCACCACCCGACCTCCTGCCCGTCCACGGTCAGCGCGTCGTGCTCCGTCCAGCGCGGCGGGCAGCCGGGCAGCGCGGAGCGCACCTGCGGCGGCACCGCGGAGGTCGTCGTCGAACCCACGGGGTCCACTCTGCCCGGCGCGAGCTCGCTGGACAGGGAGATCTCGAGCGCGTCGGCCAGCGCGGCGGCCAGGTCGGCCCCGGCGACCAGGCGGGCGCCGAGATCGGTGCGCTGCGCCCAGCACGGGTCGTCCACCACCGCGGCGCGCTCGGCGGGCACCACGACGACGGCGGCGCCGGCGTCCAGCGCGAGCACGTGGGAGGGCGGTACGAGGTGCTCGGCGAGCGCGGGGTCGGCGCTGGTGGCCTCCGCGAGGGCCCGCCACAGCGGCAGCACGGCGACGGCCTCCAACCGCACCGGCGGCACCAGGTCGGCCGCGCCGTCGAGCACGCGCTGCCACCCGTCGGCGTCGAGGTCGCCCGATGCCGCCACCAGGCCCAGGGCGCGCCCCAGGGCCGGGTCAGCCCCACCCGCCCACGCCGGAGCCTGCGGCAGCACGGCCGCCAGCCCCTCCTCGCACCCGGGCGCGGCGCAGCCGGCCAGGCCCAGCTCGGCGCGCAGCCAGCCGGCGCTGGGCGGGGCCAGGTCCAGCGAGGAGCCGTCGGGACGGACCACGCGCACGGGGTCGAGCACGGCGGAGCGCAGCGCGGGGACCGCCGCCAGGTGCTCCAGCAGCGCGCCCTCGGCCCCCTCGCGCAGCAGGTCGAGGTCGCGCACCACCGCCACGCCGCTCGCCACCGCGCCGTCTCCGGCGCGCTCCAGCACCTCGTCCAGCCACTCCTGCCCGCCGGCCACGTCGAGCAGCTCGGTCGGTGGGTCGTGCGGGTCGACGTCGCCCAGCGGTACCACGGCGAGCGCGTCGGCCACCCCGACGGCCGCCAGGACGGGCTCGCCCCAGCGCTCGAGCAGGTCCGGGTGGACCGGTGCCACCTCGTCGGGGTCGAGGAGCCCGGCCGCCGGCGAACCCGGCAGCACCAGACCCGCCGCGGGCAGCACCTCGCCGCTCTCGGCGCGCAGGGGCAGCTCCGCCAGGGCCGGCAGGTCGCCCGGGGCCAGGCCCTGCGCCCTGACGGCCTCGGCCACGAGGGCGAGCAGGTGGGGCACCCGCTCGTCGTCGTCGTCGAGGTCCACCACGAGCTGGGCGACCTCGGGCGCGGCCAGCAGGTCCCCGGGCCCGGCGGGCTGCGCCCCCAGCGCGGTGAGCAGCCGGACGGCGGCGGGCTCGGCGACGACCAGCGGGTGGACCAGCCGCAGCCCCGCGTCGGCGAGGTCCTCCAGCGCCGCGGCCAGCACGCCGTCCTCCCCGCCGCTGGGCAGCAGGACGCCCCGCGGCGACGCGGCGGTGCGCCCGTCGGCGAGGGGCACGCGCAGCACGGCCAGCTGCTCGCGGGCGGCGGGGTCGACGGCGGCGGGCGCCAGCGCGGCGGCGGCCGCGCGCCAGGCGGCCGGGTCCGAGGGCAGCACCTCGGCCACGTCCGCCAGGCCCACCCGGCGCACGCCGAGCACCTCCAGGGCTGCGCGGGCGCGCCGGGGCGCCGCGACCAGCCCACCCACCAGGGGCGCCAGCGCCGCCAGCGCGGTCGGGTCGTCGGCGAGGGGGCCGTCGTCGAGGGCCTGGGCGCGGTCGGCCCGCAGGGGCCCGCCGGTCTCCCCCACCGGCTGCAGCACGCGCGCCGCGCCCAGCGCCTGCACCGCCGCCTCGCGCACCGCGGCGTCCACCCAGCCGGCGGCCAGACCCACCGGCACCGCCTCGAGCACGTCCTCACCCGCGAGCGCCCGCTCCTCCAGGAGCGCGGCGTACGCGGCTCCGGCCTCGCGGAGCGCGCGGCGGGCGGCGGGGCCGTCGGGCACGCGGCGGCGGCCGGCGTCGAGCGGGAGGTCGGCGACGAGCACGGCGGGCGCGTCGAGCGGCTCGTCGGTGGGGGTGGGGGCCAGCAGCACGCCCGGCAGGTGGCGAGGCTCTCGGGGCAGCGCCCAGGTCACGGACCAGCCGGTGCGCGCGGCGCGCTCGCGCTCCTCCACCCCCAGGCCCTCCAGCTCGTCGGGCTCGAAGGCGCCGCGGCGGCGCAGGAGGTGCCAGCGCTGCGAGACGTCGCGCAGCACCCGGGGCGGAGCACCGGGCAGCTGCACGACCACCTCGGCGAGGGCCGGCAGGGCGAGCAGGAGGGTGTCGTCCACCGCCTCGAGCGCCGCCGCCACCTCCTCGACCGCCCCGCGGTCCCGCAGGACGACGACGGCGGCGGTGTCGCAGCCCTCCCCGTCCAGCAGGGAGCGCACGTCCTGGGGGCCGTCGTCGGCGCTGACGGCGAACGGCAGCCGCAGCACCGGCACGGCTCCGCCGCGCGCGGCGACCGCGGCGTCGAGGGCCTCCGACGCCCGGTCGGCCACGGCGGCGCGGGCGAGGTCGGCGCTGAAGCGCACCCCGCCGGCGCGCGAGACCCAGGTGACGTCGTCGCTGACCGCCAGCACCGACACCGCGCCCACGCCGAACCGCCCCGTCAGCGAGGCGTCGGTGCGCTTGGCGGAGGCGCGCAGCGAGGACAGCGCCCGCACGCCCTCCGCGTCGAGGGGCGCGCCGGTGTTGAGCGCCAGCAGACGCGCCCCGCCGTCGTCTCCGGCGTCCTCGAGGCGGAGCACGAGGCGCCCCGGGGCGCCGGCCCGGACGGCCGCGTCAGCGGCGTTCTGCGCCAGCTCCACCACCGCGCGGTCGCGGTAGGCGCCGAGGGCGGCGTCCTCCTCGGCGTTGGCGTCCTCGCGGAACCTGTCCGGCGAGGCCGCCCACGCGTCGAGGACGGCGCGACGCAGCTCAGACGGGGTCGACACCGCGCTCGTCGAGCACCAGCGAGCCGCGCGGCTCCGGCTCGAGCACCTGGTCGGTCTCGCTGTGCGCGCCGCAGCCGTGGTCGACCGAGACGACGCGGCCGTCGGAGGGCGACCACTCGTTGGCGCACACCCCGAACACCGTGCTCAGCGGCCCGGCCAGGCGCAGGTAGAACCCGCACGACGCGCACGGCGAGGCCGAGTTCCGCGCCTGCTCGGCGGTGGGCCCGTGGGAGCCGGTGTACCAGCGGGTGGCGGCGTCGTCGCGGCCCTCGGGCGAGAGCACGCGGGCGCGGCCGAGGCCGAGCTCCCACAGGGCCACCCGGTCCGCCTCGTCCTCCTCGGAACCGTCCGGACGGGTGCCGGGGACCGCGGTGTAGCCGGGCTCCAGGCGCGGGTCGTCGGGGATGCGCGGCAGCACGTCGTGCGGGCCGACGTCCCCGGGGCGCAGGCGCTCGTCCCACGGCAGCCACGCCGGGGCCAGCACCGCGCCGGTCTCGGGCAGCAGCGCCACCTCGCTGACCGTGGCGGCCTTGGCCCGCGAGGCGCGGACCACCACCACGGTCCACGCCCAGTCGCGGTAGCCGGGGTCGGTGGAGGCGAAGCGGTGCACCACCACGCGGTCGCCCTCGGCGGTGGCGCCGAGGTGGTCGCCCACGCTCGACGGGCCGCCGGAGGTCTCGCGGGAGACCTCCTCGGCGGCGGTGCGCGCCAGGTCGACGGCGGCCGCCGCGACGGCGTCGAGGACGGGGCGGCGGGTGCGCGTGGCGGGCACGGATCGCTCCTGTCTGGCTGGCGGACGGTCGGGGGGTCGGTCAGGCGTCGAGGTCGTCGGCGACCTTGCGCAGCACCGCGGCGACCTTGCCGGTGCTGGCGCGGTCGGGGTAGCGGCCGCGGCGCAGCTGGCCGGACAGGCCCTCGAGCACCTTGATGAGGTCCTCGACGATCCCGACCATGTCCTCGGCGGGCTTGCGCTGCGCGGCGACCACGGAGTGCGCGGGCTCGAGGAGCTTCACCGACAGCGCCTGCTTGCCCCTGCGGCCGTCCGCCACGCCGAACTCCAGGCGGGCGCCCTGCTTGACGGTGGCGGTGCCGGAGGGCAGCGCGGAGGCGTGCAGGAACACCTCCTCGCCGTCGTCGGTGGCGAGGAAGCCGAAGCCGCGCTCGGCGTCGAACCACTTGACCTTGCCAGTGGGCACGGTGGGACCTCAGGACTCTCGTGTCGGTGGGTGGAGCTGGTGAGCGACCGGCGGTCTGCTCGCTTCCCGCGCCGCTGCGGCCAGGGCTGCAAGCCTACCGGGACGGGTCAACGCGGTTCCGCGTCCGCGCCTTCCCGGCGCGTACGGTGTCCCGGTGCCGGCCCCCCGCTCCCTGGCCGATGACCTGCGCTCCCGCGACGACGACGCGCTCGCCGACCTCCTGGTGAGCCGCCCCGACCTCGCCGCCCCGGTCCCCGGTGACACCGCCTCGCTCGCCGCGCGGGCGAGCACGCGCGTGAGCACCCAGCGCGCCGTCGACAGGCTCACCACCCCGCAGCTGCAGGTGCTCGAGGCGCTCGTGGCGCTCGTGGGCTCCGCGTCCGAGGTGGTGGCGCTGCCCGCGCTGGTCCGGGCGTGCGGGGCGCCGCGCGCGCGGGTGCTGCCCCACCTGCGCCGCCTGCAGGCGCTGGCCCTGGTGTGGGGGCCCGACGCCGCGCTGCGCCCGGTGCGCACCGCTGCCGACCTGCTCGGTCCCACCCCGGCCGGGCTGGGCGCCACCCTGCGCGAGGCGCTGGGCACCCGCTCCCCCGCCCGGGTCCGCGAGCTCGCGGAGGACCTGGGCCTGCCGAGCGCCGGGGACCCGGTGGCCGACCTCGACGCCGTCGCGGCCCTGCTGTCCGACCCCGAGCGCCTGCGCGACGTCCTCGACGGCGCCCCGCCGGCCTCCCGCGACCTGCTCGACAGGCTGACCTGGGGCCCGCCGACCGGGGCGGTGGCCGGCGCCGACCGGGCCGTGCGCACGGCGGACGCGACCTCGCCCCTGGAGTGGCTGCTCGCCCGCGGCCTGCTCGCCGCCGCGGGCCCCGGCCACGTGGTGCTGCCGCGGGAGGTGGCCGTCGCGCTGCGCGGCGGGGCGGTGCTCGCGGGCCTGGAGGACGAGCCCCCGCCGCTGACCGCGTCTTCGTCCTCGACCAGCGCCGCGCGGCGGCCCTCGCTCGTGGACGGCGCCGCCGCCGGGCAGGCCGCGGAGGCGGTGCGGCTGGTGGAGTCGCTGCTCACCACCTGGAGCGCCGCCCCGCCGCCGGTGCTGCGGGCCGGCGGCCTGGGCGTGCGCGAACTCAAGCGCCTGGGCGACCGGCTGGAGGTGGACGGCGAGCAGGCCGCGTTCTGGGCCGAGCTCGCCCGCGCCGCCGGCCTGGTCGGCGACGACGGCGAGGCCGACGCCGCGTGGGCGCCCACCCCCGCCTCCGACGACTGGCTGGCGCTGGGGGTGCCGCAGCGGTGGGCGGAGCTGGCCCTCGCGTGGCTGCGCACGTCCCGCGTGCCGGGGCTGGTGGGCGAGAAGGACGCGCGCGGGACCGCCCGCACCGCGCTCTCGGACGACCTCGACCGCACCTCCGCCGCGCCCGTGCGCCGGATGGTGCTCGAGGCGCTCGCCACCCTCGAGCCCGGCACCGGCGCCAGCGAGGCCGCGCTGCTGGAGCGGGTGCGCTGGCTGGCACCACGACGCTCCGGGGCGCTGGCGCCGCGGCTCGTCGCGTGGGCGCTGCGCGAGGGCGCGTGGCTGGGCGTGCTGGGGCTCGGCGCGCTGGCCGCGCACGGCCGGGCGCTGCTGGAGACGGACCCGGCCGGCGTCCTCGCCGAGCACCTGCCCGAGCCCGTCGAGCAGGTGCTGCTGCAGGCCGACCTCACCGCCGTGGCCCCCGGACCGCTCGTGCGGGAGGTCGCGCTGGAGCTGGGGCTCGTGGCCGACGTCGACTCCCGCGGCGGCGCCACCGTCTACCGGTTCACGCCGTCGTCGGTGCGGCGCGCGATGGACGTCGGGCGCTCCGCCGAGGACGTCCTCGCGTTCCTGCGCCGCGCCTCCGCGACGCCCGTGCCGCAGGCGCTGGAGGTGCTCGTGCGCGACGTCGCCCGGCGCCACGGGCGGCTGCGGGTGGGCGTGGCCTCCTCCTACCTGCGCAGCGACGACGAGGCCGCCCTCGCCGAGGTGCTCACCGCCCGGGCCGCCGCGCCGCTGCGGCTGCGGCGTCTCGCGCCGACGGTCGCGGCGGCCCAGGCCGACCCCGCCACCGTGCTGGAGGTGCTGCGCGCCATGGGCCTGGCCCCCGCGGTGGAGGGCGGCGACGGCGACGTCGTCCTCCGCGCGCCCAGCGCCCGGCGGACGCCGCCGCGCCAGGTGCCGCGCCCCGTCACCGGAGACCCTCCCGCTCCCGGGCCCGGGCAGGTCGACGCCGTGGTGGCGGGCCTGCGCTCGGGCGACACCGAGGCGGTGCGGCGCGCCGAGGCGGAGGCCGACGGGCGGGGCGGGCCGCCGGAGCTGACCGCCACGGACCCGGCCTCGGCCCTGGCGGCCCTGCGCGACGCCGCGAGCGCCGGGCGGGCGGTGTGGGTCGGCATGTCGGACGCCGCGGGTCGCCTCACGGTGCGCCAGCTGTCGCCGGTGGCCGTGGACGGCGGCCTCGTCACCGCGCTGGACGCCGAGTCGGGCCAGGTGCGGACCATGTCGGTGCACCGCATCAGCGGTGTCGCCCTGGCGTGAACGTCCTGCGTCAGGCCCGGGGCCGTCGGTCCCCGTCGGGCGAGCCGTCCGGAGGGAGGAGGCGCCCCATCGGTGCAGACGCCTGGCGCGGTCCGCGCGACTACCGTGGGAGGACTGCTCTGCCTCGGGAAGGACGCTCGTGACCCAGGACCCCCACCGCTCCTCGTGGGACTCGCCGGAGGGCGAGCAGCCGGTCGAGCCGTCGGTGCCCGGGCGTGACACCGGCGGGTGGGCCCAGCCCAGCTGGCCCCCGCAGCAGCCCGCACCGGCCCCGCAGCCCGCTCCCCCGGCGTCCGACGGCCCGTACGGCGGCGGTCAGCCCACCTACGGCCAGGCACCCGGGTACGGCCAGCCGCCCGCCGCCTACCCGCCGCCCGGGTACGGGCCTCCCGGGTACGGCCAGGCGCCCCAGGGCTACGGCTACGCGGGCGTGCCCGCCTCGGCGGCGCCGCGGGGCCAGGCGCCCACCAGCGCGATCGTGCTCGTCGTCCTGTCCGGCCTGCTGGTGCTCACCCTCTTCTGGACCGTCGTGGGACTGCTCTACGCCCTCCCCGGCGTCCTGTCCGTGGTGGCGCTCTCGCGCAGCGGCAGCGACCCGGCGGGCGCTCGACGGACGACGCGCACCGGGTGGATCAGCTTCGGCGTCGTGACCGTGGTGCTGGGGCTGCTCGTCGTCGTCGGCGCCGTCCTCCTGGCCACCTACGGCGGTGGCGGCGGCACGGGCGCGGGCACGGGCACGGGGGTGTCGGTGTGAGACCGGTCAGCAGCGCGGGAAGCAGCGCGACCGCGATGGAGTTGACCCTGCGGTGACCGACGGCCCCCTCATCGTCCAGAGCGACAAGACGCTCCTGCTCGAGGTCGACCACCCGGCCTCCGCCACCGCCCGCAAGGCCATCGCGCCGTTCGCGGAGCTGGAGCGCGCCCCCGAGCACGTCCACACCTACCGGATCACCCCGCTCGGGCTGTGGAACGCGCGCGCCGCGGGCCACGACGCCGAGCAGGTGGTCGACGCGCTCATCGAGCACTCGCGCTACCCGGTGCCGCACGCCCTGCTCGTCGACGTCGCCGAGACGATGGACCGGTACGGCCGCCTCCGCCTGGAGAAGGACGGCGACCGGCTGGTCCTCCACACCACCGACGTGCCGGTGCTCGAGGAGGTGCTGCGCTCCAAGAAGGTCGCCCCGCTGGTCGGTGAGCGCCTCGACCGCGAGTCGGTGCTCGTGCACCCCTCCGAGCGCGGGAACCTCAAGCAGGTGCTGCTCAAGCTGGGCTGGCCGGCGGAGGACCTCGCCGGGTACGTCGACGGCGAGGCGCACCCCATCGAGCTGGACGAGGACGGCTGGGCGGTCCGCCCGTACCAGCAGCAGGCCGTCGACGGCTTCTGGGACGGCGGCTCCGGCGTCGTCGTCCTGCCCTGCGGCGCGGGCAAGACGATCGTCGGCGCGGGGGCGATGGCCAAGGCGAAGGCGACCACGCTGGTGCTCGTCACCAACACCGTGAGCGCCCGGCAGTGGCGCAGCGAGCTGCTGAAGCGCACCAGCCTCACCGAGGACGAGATCGGCGAGTACACGGGCTCCAAGAAGGAGGTCCGGCCGGTCACCATCGCCACCTACCAGGTGCTGACCACCAAGCGGAAGGGCGTGTACCCGCACCTCGAGCTGCTCGACGCCCGTGACTGGGGCCTGGTGGTCTACGACGAGGTGCACCTGCTGCCCGCACCGATCTTCCGGATGACGGCGGACCTGCAGGCGCGCCGCCGCCTGGGGCTGACGGCCACTCTGGTGCGCGAGGACGGCCGCGAGGGCGAGGTGTTCTCCCTCATCGGGCCCAAGCGCTTCGACGCGCCGTGGAAGGACATCGAGGCGCAGGGCTGGATCGCCCCGGCCGACTGCGTCGAGGTGCGCGTCACCCTCCCCGACCGCGAGCGCCTGGCGTACGCGACGGCGGAGCCGGAGGAGAAGTACCGGCTGTGCGCCACGTCGTCGTCCAAGACGCGGGTGGTGGAGCAGCTGGTGCGGTCCAACCCGGGCGAGCAGACGCTGGTGATCGGGCAGTACCTCGACCAGCTGGCGGAGATCGGCGACCACCTCGACGCCCCCGTCATCACCGGTGAGACGACGGTGGCGGAGCGGCAGCGGCTGTTCGACGCGTTCCGCTCCGGCGAGCTGCACGTGCTCGTCGTCTCCAAGGTCGCGAACTTCTCGATCGACCTGCCGGAGGCGTCGCTGGCGGTGCAGGTGTCCGGCTCGTTCGGCTCCCGCCAGGAGGAGGCCCAGCGCCTGGGCCGCCTGCTGCGCCCCAAGACCGACGGGCGCACGGCGCGCTTCTACACGGTCGTGGCGCGCGACACGGTCGACGCCGACTTCGCCGCGCACCGCCAGCGGTTCCTGGCGGAGCAGGGGTACGCGTACTCCATCGTCGACGCCGACGACCTCCCCCACGCCGGCTCCACCGCCGCCGGCGCCTGACCCCAGGCGCCGGCGGCGGGGCCGCGTCAGCCGAGCAGCTGGTCGAGGAACGACTTCTTCCGCTTGCCGCCGTACGGCGACGAGGAGCTCGAGGACGATGACGAGCGCGCAGCGCTGACCTGGCGGAACACCTCGCTGGCGAGCTTGCCGAGGTCTGGCCCGGAACCGGAGCCCTGGGGCGCAGCGGCTCCGTGCGCGCTGGAGCCGGTGCGCTGCTGCGGGTCGTGCGAGGCGCCGGCGGCCGCCCCGTAGGCGGGCTGCGAGTACCCGGGCGCCTGCTGCCCGTACGGCTGCGCCGGCTGCTGGTGCTGGGGCGCCGAGGGCCGGTCGTCGTAGTAGGCGGCCTCGGCTGGGGGCACCTCCCGCTTGCGGGGGACGATGAGCCGCTCGAGCTCGCCGCGGTCGAGGAAGATCCCGCGGCACTCGGTGCACTGGTCGATCGTGACGCCGTTGCGCTCGTAGCTGCGCATGGCGCCGTGGCACTTCGGGCAGGTCAGCGTCGGGGACGTCGGCGTGCTCATGCCTCGGTCAACGGGCACCGCCCCCGGGGCGTTCCCCGCCGTCGTCGTCCCCCGCTTCCTTCCCCTTCTTCCGCACTTTCCGCGGCAAGCGCGCCTCTGGCGCCGTCCTTGACGCACTTTCCGTGGCAAGTGCGGAAGGGACGGGGGTGATCGGGACGGCGCCGCGTGGGTAGGGGCCACCCGTGACGCAGACCCGCCCGCAGCAGAGCACCGGCCAGTGGGCCGACGTCCCCGAGCCGAAGACCGTCGGCGACCACGTGGTGGAGCGCCTCGCCCGCTGGGGCGTGCGCCGGTACTACGGCTACCCCGGTGACGGCGTCGGCGGCGTCATGGCGGGAATCTCCCGCGCCCGCCGCGCCGGTGCCGCCCAGCTGGTCCAGGTCCGCCACGAGGAGACCGCCGCCTTCGCCGCCGTCGCCGACGTCAAGTACGGAGGCTCCCCCATCGGCGCGTGCGTCGTCACCAGCGGCCCGGGTGCGATCCACGCGCTCAACGGCCTCTACGACGCCAAGCTCGACAGGGTCCCGGTGGTCGCGCTGGTCGGCCAGAGCGCCACCCCGGCGCTGGGCACGAGCTTCTACCAGGAGGTCGACGCGTCGGCCCTCTACGAGGACGTCGCCGACTACGTCATCCAGCTCTCCTCCGCCGACCAGGTCATCCACGCCGTCGACCAGGCCTGCCGCACCGCGCTGGCCCACCGCACGGTCTGCGCGGTCATCGTGCCCAGCGACCTGGGCAGCGAGGACGCTGTGCTCGAGACCCCGGTCGCCCACGGCTACAGCCACACCTCCAGCGTGCCCAGCACCGACCCGGGCGCCCCGCCGGCCGCGGCGCTGCGCGAGGCCGCCGCCGTCCTCAACGCGGGCGAGCGGGTGGCGGTGCTCGCCGGGGTGGGCGCGGCCGGCGCCACCGCGGAGCTCACCGCCGTCGCCGACGCCCTCGGCGCCGGGGTGGCCAAGGCGCTGCTGGGCAAGCACGTCCTCGACGACCGCCTGCCGTGGGTCACGGGCGCCATCGGCCTGCTCGGCACCCGCGCGTCCTACGAGCTCATGCAGCACTGCGACACGCTGCTCGTGGTCGGCTCGTCCATGCCGTACGGCGAGTACTACCCGCCGCCGGGCCAGGCGCGCAGCGTGCAGGTCGACCTGGACGGCGCCAGGTGCGGCCTGCGCACGCCCACCGAGGTGAACCTCGTCGGGGACGCCGCCGAGACCCTCGCCGCCCTGCTGCCGCTGCTGCACCCCCGGGGGGACACCGCCTGGCGCGAGCGCATCGCGACCTGGAAGGAGGACGACGACGCGGTGCGCGAGGCCCGCTGCGCCGCTACCGCAGACCCGGTGAACCCGGAGGCCGTGGTGCGCGGGCTGCAGGCGCACCTGCCCGACGACGCGCTGCTCGCCGTCGACTGCGGGACGGCCACCGCCTGGTACGCCCGCGACGTCGACCTGCGCCCGGGCCAGCTCGGGTCGCTCTCGGGCCTGCTGCTGAGCATGGGCGGCGCGCTGCCGTACGCCCTGGCTGCGAAGACCGCCCACCCGCACCGGCCGGTCATCGCGCTGGTGGGCGACGGCGCGATGCAGATGAACGGCGTCAACGAGCTCATCACCGTCGCGAAGGAGTGGAAGACCTGGGAGGACCCGCGCCTGGCGGTCCTCGTCCTCAACAACCGCGACCTCAGCTTCGAGACGTGGGAGGTGCGCGCCGAGCTGGGCGAGGTGCCCGACCCCGCCTCGCAGTCGCTGCCCGACGTGCCCTACGCGCAGTGGGCGCAGCTGCTGGGGCTGGCCGGCACCCGCGTGGAGCGCCCGGAGGACGTCGACGCCGCGTGGGCGGCGGCGATGGCGGCGGACCGGCCGTTCGTCATCGACGCCGTGGTCGACCCGGCCACGCCGATCATCCCGCCGCACGTGTCGACCGAGCAGGCGCTGCAGACGGTGAAGAGCGGGCTGCGGAGCGCGCTGCACGGTGGCGAGGAGGTGCCCGGCCTGGTCAGGCAGGGGCTGCGGCAGGTGGTCGCTCCCGTGCTGTCGGCGGTGAGGCACCGCACCGGCGGCCGGTCGGAGGACTGACTCCGCATCCAGGAGCCTCCCAGGTAGCGTCCACGGTGCGTGCAGCCCGTTCCTGTTGTCTCCTACGCGTACCGCCACACCCACTCCTGACGGAGAGATGACCATGAGCCACGACACCCAGTCCGCCGGTTCCGGGACTCCGAACGGCCAGACGCCGTCCTGGGCACCGCCCGGCGAGGGGTGGGTGGGCAGCGGGCAGACCGGGCCGCAGCCGACGCGCGACCCGTACCGCTCCGCCCCGACCGCCCCCCAGCCCGCCTGGCAGGACGACAAGACCGGCCAGCACGCGCAGGGCGGCCACCAGTTCGGCGGCCACAGCTCGGGCGACCACACCGCCTGGTACGGCACTCCCTCCAGCGACCCGAGCGGTGGGAGCGGCTCCGGCACCGGGACGGGCGCCGGGCACCGCCGCGGGCCCGGGTGGGGCGGCGTGGTGGCGATCGCCGCGATCGCCGCGCTGATCGCCGGCGGCGGCGCGTTCGGCGCCGCGCGCCTCAGCGACCAGACCGCTGCCCCCGCGTCGGCCTCCAGCTCGATCGGCGGCTCCGGTGGCGGTACGGCCGACAACGGCGGTTCCGCCGCGCAGGCGGTGCCGCTCGACCAGGCCGTCAACTGGAGCCAGGTGGCCCAGAAGGTGGAGCCCAGCGTGGTGACCATCCAGGTCTCCAACGGGCAGACCGGCGGCGAGGGCACCGGGATCATCCTCGACGAGGAGGGTCACGTGGTCACGAACAACCACGTGGCGACCGCTGCGGGGGCTGACGGGCAGATCCGGATCATCCTGTCCGACGGCACCATCTACCAGGGCAAGATCACCGGCACCGACCCGTCGACGGACCTGGCCGTCATCCAGATCCAGAACCCGCCGAGCAACCTCACGCCCGCCACCTTCGGCGACTCCAGCAAGGTGGTCGTCGGCCAGAACGTCATGGCCATCGGCAACCCGCTGGGCCTGCAGGACACGGTGACCACGGGCATCATCTCCGCCACCGACCGACCGGTGACCACGCAGGCCAGCGAGTCGCAGCAGTCCCAGCCCGACCCGTTCGGCTTCAACCAGCAGCAGCAGCCGGACACCACCGTGGTGACCAACGCGCTGCAGACGGACGCCGCCATCAACCCGGGCAACTCCGGAGGCCCGCTGGTCGACGCGAGCGGTCAGGTCATCGGGGTGAACTCCTCCATCGCCTCCACCTCCGACGGGTCCGGCCAGGCCGGCAGCATCGGCCTCGGCTTCGCCATCCCCGGCAACGAGGTGAAGCGCGTCGCGACCGAGCTGGTCCAGAACGGCAAGGCCGAGCACGCCCGGCTCGGGGTCACCATGACCAGCGAGAGCGGGACCGCGACGGCGAACGGCACCACCCGCCAGGCCGCGGTCGTGGCGGAGGTCGCCCCCGGTGGCGCCGCCGCAGCCGCGGACATCCAGAAGGGCGACGCGATCACCGCCGTCGACGGCACCCCGGTGACCAGCGCCGAGTCGCTGACCGCGCAGATCCGCTCCCGCGCACCGGGCGACACCGTGACGCTGCAGGTGGTCCGCAACGGGCAGCAGCAGGACATCCAGGTGAAGCTCGGCTCCGACGGCGGCAACGCCGGCTGACGCGCGGCCCTCAGACGCCAGAGGCCCCCACCCCGTGCGGGGTGGGGGCCTCTGGCGCCAGCGGCGTCCTCAGGCGAGCGGCTCGCGCTCCACCAGCACCGTCCGGCGGTCCGCCGTCGTCACCGGGTGGGCGTCGCCGACCAGCTCGACGTCGGCGGTGAGCTCCACGTGCTCGGCGTCCGGGCCCACGCGCAGCTGCACCGCGCCCGGCTCCACCACGCGCGCTCCGCGGCGGTCCGTCAGCGCCAGGCGGCGAGTGGGCACGTCGAAGAGCACGCGCACCGACTCCCCCGGCTCGAGCTCGACCCGGGCGTGCGCCAGCAGCTGCGTCACGGGGCGCGTCACGGACGCGACCGGGTCGTGCCCGTAGAGCTGGACGACGTCGGCGCCGGCCCGCTCGCCGGTGTTCCTCACCACCACGGACGCCACGAGCGACCCGCCGGTGGGCACCTCGGCGGACTCCACCTGCAGGTCGGAGCGCTCGAAGGTCGTGTAGCTGAGGCCGTGCCCGAAGGGCAGCACCGGCTCGGTGGCGATGTTCGACACCGAGGACGCGCCACCGAGGATCGGGTGCAGGTAGGAGTACGGCTGCGCCCCGACGGAGCGCGGCAGCGTCACGGGCAGGTGCCCCGAGGGGTTGACCCTCCCCGACAGCACCCCGGCGATCGCGCCGGCGCCCTCCTGGCCGGGGAAGAACGCCTGCACCACGGCCGAGCACCGCTGCAGGGCGCTGGCCACCGCGTACGGCCGCCCGGTGAGCAGCACGAGCACCACCGGCGTCCCGGGGTCCACACCGTCGAGCACCGCGTCGAGCAGCTGCTGCTGCACGCCCGGCAGGTCGAGGGACTCCGCGTCGCAGCCCTCCCCGCTCGTCCCGCGGCCGAACAGCCCCGCCCGGTCTCCGAGGACGACGACGACGGCGTCCGCGCCGCGCGCCGCCTCCACAGCGGCACGGAAGCCGGAGGTGTCGTCGGTGTCGACGTCACAGCCGCGGGCGTGCACCAGCTCCGCCCCCTCCAGCTCGGACCGCAGCGCGTCGAGCACCGGCGGCACCGTGAGCCGCATCGGCGTGCCGGGGTGCTGCGCGAGCACGTGGTTGGCGAAGGAGTAGCACCCGAACAGCGCGGACGGGTCGTCGGCGTTGGGCCCGACCACCGCGATGCGCCTCGCCGTCGTCGTCCCCCCGCCCAGGGGCAGCGAGCCGTCGTTCGACAGCAGGACCACGGACTCCTCCGCCAGGCGCCGCGCGAGGTCGCGGTGGGCGGGCGGGTCGAGGTCGATCGCGCCGAGGTCGACGGAGGGGTCGTAGTCGGGGTCCAGCAGCCCGAGGGCCGCCTTCTGCACCAGCACGCGCCGCAGCGCCCGGTCGACCAGGTCCAGGGACAGTGCCCCGGACTCGACGGCCTCGGTGAGCGCCAGGTACGCGACCCCGGTGGGCAGCTCCACGTCGATGCCGGCCTCGAGCGCCTGCGCGCCGGCGTCGGCGACGTCAGCGGCCACCCCGTGCAGCGTCTGCAGGAACGCCACGGAGAAGTAGTCCGCCACGACGGTGCCCCCGAAGCCCCACCGCTCGCGCAGCAGCTCCGTGAGCAGCGAGGCGTCAGCGGCCACCGGCACGCCGTCGACCTCGGCGTAGCTGTTCATCACCGAGCCGACGCGACCGTCGAGCACGGCCATCTCGAAGGGCACGAGCAGCACGTCGGCCAGCTCGCGCGGCCCGGCGTGCACGGGGGCGAGGTTGCGGCCGGCACGGCTGTTGGAGTACCCGACGAAGTGCTTGAGGGTGGCGACGACGCCGGCGGACTGGACCCCCCGCACGTACGCCGTCGCCACCTCGCCCACCAGGTGGGGGTCCTCGCTGATGCACTCCTCGACGCGCCCCCAGCGCGCGTCGCGGACCACGTCGAGGACCGGCGCCAGACCCTGGTGGACGCCGAGGGAGCGCATGGAGTCGCCGATGGCGGCTCCTACCTGCTCCACGAGATCTTCGTCGAAGCTGGCCCCCCAGCTGAGGGGTGCCGGGAACGTGGTGGCGCCCCAGGCCGCGAGGCCGGTGAGGCACTCCTCGTGGACGAGCGCCGGGACGCCGTGGCGGGAGCGCTCGACCAGCCAGCGCTGCTTGGCCACGAGCCCGCGGGCGCCCTCGACGGCGTCGACGGGCGTGGTGCCGAAGACGCGCGTGAGCTGCCCGAGGCCGTGCAGCGCGTACCCCTCGAGGGAGTCGGGGGCGTCGCCCTGCATGGCGTCCGCCATGGGGGCGACGTCGCCGCCCTCACCCGTGCCGCCGCGGCCCTCCCACAGACCCACGAGCTGGTAGAGCTTCTCCGCAGGCGTCATGGAGGCGACGAGCTCTTCGACGCGGGCTGCGCGCTCGGGGCTCAGCGGCGTCGACGGGTCGACGTCGGCCGCGCCGCGCTGGACGGGGCGTGCGGGGAGGTCGGTGCTCATGGTCTCGCTCCAGTCTCTCCGTCCGTGATCACGGAGGGCGGGGGATCAGGCGGAGGCGGTCTGCGCCGTCAGGTCGACGAGCCCGGCGACGGGCTCGGGACGCTCGCACGTGGAGGTGACCTCCACCGGAGCGCCACCGGAGGCCGCGGAGGCGAGCACCTGCTCCATGACGTCGAGCACGTGCAGCGCCACCTCCCCCGAGGCGCGGTGCGCCGTGCCCGACCCCAGCCCCAGGGCGAGGTCGGCGAGGCCCTCGCCGCGGCCGGCGCCGGCGTACCCGGCGCTCGGCTCGAGCTCCTTCCACTGGGCGCGGCCCCACTGGTCGAGCCCGGCGACGTCGGGGCTGCACAGCTCCACGGAGCCCTCGAAGTAGTTGGGGTCCGGCACCGACAGCGAGCCCTTCGGCCCGTGGACCTCGAGGCGCGGCGCCCGCGAGCCCCACACGTCGAAGCTCATCACCACGGTGGTCAGCGCCCCGTCGCGGTGCTGCAGCAGCCCCGTGACGTGGCTCGGCGTCGTCACCTCGAACTCCAGCCCGGCCTTGGGACCGGTGGCCACCGTCCGGCTCGAGCGCGGCGCCGACGCCAGCCCGGTCACGCGCGACACCGGGCCGAGCAGGTGCACCAGGGAGGTCATGTAGTACGGGCCCATGTCGAGCAGCGGGCCGCCGCCGGGCGCGTAGTAGAACTCCGGCGAGGGGTGCCACAGCTCGTGCCCGGGCGCCACGAACGTGGCGGTGGCGGCGTGCGGGGTGCCGATGAGCCCGGCCTCGACGGCGGCGCGCGCCGTCTGCACCCCGGTGCCGAGCACCGTGTCGGGGGCGCAGCCGACGCGCACGCCGGCGGCGGCGGCCGCCTCGAGGACGGCCCGCCCCTCGGCGGTCGTCGCGGCCAGGGGCTTCTCGCCGTAGACGTGCTTGCCCGCGGCGATCGCGGCCAGCGCCACCTCGGCGTGGGCCGCGGGGATGGTGAGGTTGAGGACGACGTCGACGTCGTCGGCCTCCAGGAGCTGCTGGAGCGGCAGGGCGCGGGCGCCCTCGTGGGCGCTGGCCAGCGCCTCCGCCCTCGCCGTGTCGAGGTCGGCGACGGCCGTCAGCGCGAGCTGGGGCAGCCGGGCGAGGTTGAGGCTGTACTGCTCGCTGATCTTGCCGGCGCCGACGACGCCGACGCGCAGGGGCTTGCTCATCGGGTCTCCTCCGAGGTCGTCTCGAGGGAGCGGCCCGCCCACAGCAGGCCCCGCTCCACGAGCGTGCGGACGTTCGGGTCCTCGAGGACGTCCACCCGGTGGCCGGGCGTCGCCACGAAGACGCGGCCCTCGCCCCACGAGCGGGTCCACACCGCGGGGCAGGTGACGGGGCGGTGCCACGGCTCCCAGTCGCGGGTGTCCGTGGTCGTGGTGGCCAGGACGTCGTTGAGGTCGTCCGAGAGGATCCAGTACTGCTCGGTGACGAGGTCGAAGTCGTCCAGCACCGAGGTGATCGGGTGCTCCCGCCCGGCCGACGTCAGCTCGACGCGGTGCGGGACGTAGTTGTCGTCCATCTCGCCCTTGCGCTCGTGCGGGGGGTGCAGCGCCGCGTGCGTGGCGAACTGACCGCCCACCAGCTGCAGGTAGTCCGAGCTGTTGCGGAAGGAGTCGGCGATCCCGCCGTGCCAGCCCGCGAAGCCGGTGCCGGCGGCGACGGCAGCCATGAGCCCCTTCAGGGCGTCGGGCTCGATCGTCGACATCGTGATGCTCTGCACCACAAGGTCGAGGCCTGCCATGTAGTCCGCCTCGGCGTACGCCGACGGCCCCTCCTCCACGCGGACGTCGAAGCCGGCCTCGCGCAGGAACGGGATGAACAGCTCGGTGGCCTCGACGGGCTGGTGCCCGTCCCAGCCGCCGCGGGTGACGAGGGCGCGCTTGGCGCCTGAGGAGGAGGTCAAGGGGTGGTGCTCACTTTCCGAAGCCGGCGGTGAGGCCGGACACCAGCTGACGACGGCCCACGATGTAGAAGGCCAGGATCGGCAGCGTCGACAGGACGACCGCCGCCAGGACGGCGGGGACGTTGACGGAGTACTGGCCCTGGAAGGTCCACAGCGCCAGCGGCAGCACCCGCAGGTCCGGGCTCTGGGTCAGGACCAGCGGCAGCAGGAAGCCGTTCCACACCTGCAGACCGGTGTAGATCGACACCGTCGCGACGGCCGGGCGCACCAGCGGGAACGCCAGGCGCCACGCGGTGCCCCACTCACTGGTCCCGTCCAGGCGCATCGACTCGAACAGCTCGTTCGGCACGTCGCGGATGAAGTTGGACAGCACCAGCACCGCCAGCGGGATGGAGAAGGCGATGCTGGGCAGGATCAGCGCGGTCAGGGAGTCGTACAGCGACAACCGGATGATCATCAGGTACACCGGGATGATCGTCGCCTGCAGCGGGATCGCCAGGCCCATGAGCAGGAAGGCGTTGGTGTAGCGCAGGAAGCGCCCCGAGCCGCGCACGATGGCGAACGCCGCCATGAAGGAGATGAGCACCGCCGGGATCACCGTGCCCAGCGTCACGATGGCGCTGTTGAGGAAGTACATGGCGAAGTCGTTCTCCAGCACCAGCTGGTAGGCGCTCAACGTCGGCGACGTCGAGGGCAGCAGCGGGTTGGTGGTGAAGTACTCGCTGGAGGGCTTGAGGCTGGTGATGACGATCCAGTAGATCGGCACGATGATGATCGCCAGCCACCCCCAGCCGAAGATCCCGGCCATCCAGTTGGGGCGGCTGGCCCGCTGACCGCGGCGGGGCTGGCCCACCCCGGCGCCCGAGCCCTTCGGCGCGGTGGGCGTGGTGCTGGGGTCCCCCGACAGGGCGGGGGTCGGCGCGGAGCCGGCGCTGATGTCCGTCACGTCACATGCCTTCCATCTGGCTGCTCGACTTGTCCTTGCCACCGACGCGCTGCAGGAGCTGCGCGAGGGCCAGGCCGATGAGCACGATCAGGACGGCGATCACGCTCGCCGGGCCCATCTGGTTGGCGCGGAAGCCGCGCAGGTACATGTCCAGCGCCAGCACGCGGGTGGCGTCACCGGGGCCACCGCCGGTCAGGACGAAGATGAGGTCGAAGGAGGTCATCGAGCCCACCACCATGAGGGTGGAGGAGGTGATGATCGTGTACTTCAGCTGCGGCAGGGTGATGGAGAAGAACTGCCGCACCGTGCCGGCGCCGTCGATGCTGGCCGCCTCGTACATCGTCTTGGGGATCTGCCGCACCCCGCCTTGGTAGATCAGGGAGTGGAACGGCACGTACATCCAGCTCAGCACGAAGATGACCACGAACAGCACCAGCGTGGGGCTGCCCAGCCAGTTCTGCACCAGGATCGGGATGCCGAGGCTGGCGGCCAGCCCGAAGTTGGGGTCCAGCAGCGCCTTGTAGGCGATGGAGATGGCCGCGGCGCTCATGAGCAGCGGCAGGAAGTAGAGCACCGCCAGGAACGCGCGGTAGCGCTGCGTGCCGGCGGTGAAGACCCCCAGCAGCAGCGCCAGCGGGGTCTGCACCAGCCAGCTGAAGATCATGATGCCGAAGGTCAGGCCCATGGCCTTCCACATCACCGGGTCGGCCAGCACCGAGGTCCAGTTGCCGATGCCGAGCCAGCTGATCGCGCCGATGCCGTCCCACTGGGTGAAGCTCAGCAGGACGACACCGACGAGCGGCACGCCCCCGAAGAAGAGGAAGAACAGCAGCGCGGGCAGCGCCATCCACGCGACGGATCCGGTCTTGACGCTCTTGTGCTCGCTCGTGCCGGCTGGTCTCGCCGATCTCGCGGGCGCGCGCGTCGTCGTCGCTGAGACGCTCATGGGTGCTGTCCTCTCCTGGGGGTCGGGTCAGGCGGTGCTGGGGCGTGACGTCACTGGCCGAGCGTGGCGTTCATGGTGGTGATGAACGCCTGCGGGTCAATGGACAGGGCGAAGAGCTGCTCGATGTTGGTGAGCAGCGCCTCCGCCGTGGAGGGGCTGAGGGCCTGGTCCCACGACTGCGTGAAGACGGCCGCCTTCGACGCGAGCTGGTAGACGAAGTCGAGCCACTCCGCGTCGTCGCTGGCCGCGAGCTTGTCCTCGATGCCGGTGACGATGGGCACCTGGCCGTTGTCGATGTAGGCCTGGATGACGTCGTCGGTCATGATCCCGTCGGCGAAGAACGCCAGGGCGGCGTCCTTGGCCTCCTGGCTCGCCTGCGAGAAGACCGACATGTACTGGCCGGGGTTGCCCACGGCGTTGCTCGGGTCGCCCGCGCCGCCGGTCACGGTCGGGAAGGGGCCGAAGCTGAGCTTCCCGCCGGTCACGAAGTCGGCGGCGTCGTTCTTCATGGCGCCGTAGCACCAGGCGCCGTGGAGCATCATCGCCGCGCGGCCCGTGTACAGCAGCGCCTGGTCGGCGTTGCTGTCGGCCGTGACGGACTCAAACCCGTCGACGAAGCCGCCGGCGCGCACGAGGTCCTGGACCTTGGTCAGCGCGTCCAGCGCGGCGGGGGTGTTCCACGCGTCGGGCTTCGCGGCGGCGATGTCGGCGAAGACCTGGTCGCCGCCGATGCGGTCGAACAGGTACTCGAGCCACATCATCGACGTCCAGCGGGACTGGCCGCCCAGGCTCAGCGGGGCGACGCCCGCCTCGCGAAAGACGGGCACGAGGGCCACCAGCTCGTCCCAGGTGGTGGGCTTGCTGGCGCCGACCTTCTCGAAGAGCTCGTCGTTGTAGTACATGACGATCGGCGTGACCGTCTCGTTGGGCAGCGCGTAGAGCTTCCCGTCGACCGTGGCCGGGCCGAAGCTCGAGGGGAAGAGCCGGTCGCGCACGGCGACGTTCTGGTCGAACCAGCCCGTGAGGTCGTCGACCTGTCCGGCCTGGACGTAGCTGCCGAGCGTGCCGCCGCCCCAGCCGTAGATGATCGTCGGCGCCTGGCCGGCGCCGATCGCCGTCTTGATCTTCGTCTTGTACGCGTCGTTCTGGAAGAACGTCAGCCCGATGGCCTGGTCGGGGTTGGCCTCGTTGAAGGCGTTGACGGCGTCGGTGGTGATGCTCTCCGACGGCTCGCCGGACAGGTACCACTCGGTGGCCACCGCGTCCGCGCCGGAGCCGGCGCTCCCCGGCCCGGAGGTGCCGCACGCCGCGAGGGCCGACCCGGCGACGGGGGCCAGCGCGATCATGCTGAGGAACTGCCGCCGCGAGGTCGCGCGGACCGTCCCGGTGGTGGTTGAGGTCAGGGCCTGCGAGCGGGTGCTGCTGCTCATGGCTGTCGGTCCTCCTCGGTGAGGTGCGGCGCGCTCTGCGCCGCGGCGCGCCGGGGGGCTTCCGTCATGTCGACCGCCCCCCGGCGCGGAGTCACTGCGTGATCACTTGCCGATCGTGGCGTCCATGTTCTGGGCGAACTGCTCGGGGGTGATCGACAGGCTGAAGAGCTGGTCGATGTTCGACAGCAGCGCCTCGGCCTGGGTCGGGGAGAGGGCCTGGTCCCAGGACTGCACGAAGCTCGGCGCGTTCTTGATCGCGTCGTAGCAGAAGCCCAGGAAGTCCTTGTCCTTGGACTGGGCGATCTTGTCCTCGATGCCGGCCGCGACGCAGACCTGGCCGGACTCGATGTAGGCGTCGATGACCGCCTCGCAGAAGATGCCGTTCTCCTTGTCGGCGAAGTACTTCTTGGCGATGTCCTGCTGCTCCTGGGAGGCCTTGGAGGAGATCGACATGTACTGCGCCGGGTTGCCCGCGACGTTCTTGACGTCACCCTTGCCGCCCTCGATGGCGGGGAAGGCGAACCAGCCGAGGTTGCCGGCGGAGACGAAGTCTGCGGCGTCGTTCTTGATGCCGGAGTAGACCCACGAGCCGTGGAGCATCATCGCGGCCTTGTCCGTGTACAGCAGGGCCTGGTCGGCGTTGCTGTCAGCGGTGATGGACTCGAAGCCCTTGATGAACCCGCCGGACTTGACCAGGTCCTGCGTGGCCTGGAGCGCCTTGACGGCGTCGGGGTTGGACCACGCGTTCGCGGTGCCGTCGAAGATGGCCTGGAAGACCTCGGGGCCGCCGATGCGGTCGAAGAAGTACTCCAGCCACATCATCGAGGTCCAGCGCGACTGGCCGGCCAGGGCGATGGGGGCGATGCCCGCGCCCTTGAACTTCTCCACCAGGGCCTGCAGCTCGGCGTACGTGGTGGGGGGCTGGGCGCCGACCTGGTCGAACAGCTTCTTGTTGTAGTAGAAGATGATCAGCGCGGCGTTCTCGTTGGGGTAGGCGTAGATCTTCCCGTCCACCGTGGCGGCCTGGTAGGTCGAGGCCAGCACGCTGTTCTTCACGTCGGGGTTCTGGCCGAACCAGTCGGTGAGGTCGGCCACCTGGCTGGCCGCCGCGTAGCTGGCGAGGGTGCCGCCACCCCAGCTGTAGATGATCGTGGGGGCCTGACCGGCGCCGATGGCGGTCTTGATCTTGGTCTTGTAGGCGTCGTTCTGGAAGTACGTGATGGCGATGGTGTCGTCCGGGTTCGCCTTGTTCCAGGTGGCGATGTTGTCGCCCTTGATCTTCTCGTTGGGCTGGCCGGACAGGTACCACATCGAGGCCTTGCCGTCACCGCCGCCGCCGCCCGAGCCGCTCGGGCCGGAGGTGCCGCAGGCCGACAGCGCCGCACCCGCGAGGGGGGCCATGGCCAGCATGGCGAGGAACCCGCGGCGCGAGGTGCCGCTGCCGGTCGTCGAAGAAGCGTCCACGTGAACTCCGTCGTTCGGGCCGCATCGGCGCGGCGCACCAGTGGTGGTCAGCCGCAGCGGTCGAAACTTTCCGACCGTTGCGCTTGCCTGGTGGACAGTAGGAGGCTCTGCCGGGGGCGTCAAGCGATTCCGACCACCTGACAGGTGTTCCGGAGGTCACGATTCCGTCACATGCGAAGACGCGCTGATCAGCTCGCCGATCGACGCGGTGATCGACGGAGGGTGCCGCTCCTGGTCGCACGCTGGTAGACCGATCCACTGCTCTCCGTGACCAGAGATCGTCTCCGGGGCGCCAAGAACTCCCTTCCGGAACGTCGAAAGTTTCGGATAGCATCCGCCGACACACCTACCCACGACGGGAGTGGGCATGAGCAGCGCCACCGGCAGGGCCGAGGCCCGGATCACCATCGCCGACGTCGCGCGGCAGGCCGGCGTGTCGGTCCCCACCGTCTCCAAGGTCCTCAACGGCCGGGGCGACGTGGCCCCCGACACCCGCGACCTCGTCAGCGGCGTCATCGCCAGCACCGGTTACCGCCCCCGCCGCCGCCAGCGCGAGCAGCGGCTCGACGCCATGCTCGTCGAGCTGGTCATCACCGACCTCGCCAGCGCCTACGCCCTGGAGGTCCTCGCAGGAGCCGAGGACGGCGCCTCGCGGGCGGGCGCCGGCCTGGTGGTCAACGCCGCCCACGACCACGACGGCGGCGACAGGTCGTGGCTCGGCGCGCTGCGCGCCCGCCGGCCGTCCGGCGTCGTCCTGGTCATCAACCGCTTCGGCGGCGGCAGCGCCGAGGACGTCGCCAGCCTCGGCGCGCCCGTCGTCCTGCTCGACCCGGCGGGCAGCTCCGACCCCTCGCTGCCCACGGTGGGCGCCACGAACTTCGCCGGTGGCGTGACGGCCACCGAGCACCTGCTCTCCCTCGGGCACCGGCGCATCGCCACCATCACGGGGGTGCCGTTCCTCCTGTGCAGCCAGGAGCGCCTCGAGGGCTACCGGGCGGCGATGGCGCGCGCCGGCGTGCCGACGGACGAGACCCTCGTGGAGCAGGGCGACTTCACCGCGGTCGGCGGTCAGCGCGCGGCGACCGCCCTGCTGGACCGCCACGACCCGCCGACCGCGATCTTCGCCGGCTCGGACCTCATGGCCAGCGGCGTCTACCAGGAGGCGCGCCGCCGCGGGCTGCGCGTGCCGGAGGACCTCTCCGTGGTCGGCTTCGACGACGTCTCGATGTGCCAGTACATGTCCCCGCCGCTCACCACGGTGCGCCAGCCGCTCGGCGAGATGGCCGCGGAGAGCGTGCGGATGGTGCTCGAGGAGGTCAGGGCCCGGCGCGACGGCGTCGCCCCCCGGCCGCGCACGGACTCGGCGGCTCCCCACCTGCAGCTGGCCACCCGGCTGGTGCTGCGCGAGAGCACCGCTCCCCCGCGCTCGGCCTGAGCGCGGGGGAGCGCTGAGCTCACTCGGAGCTCACGCCGAGGTCGGCGTCCAGGCGCTGCCCTCGCCGGCGCTGCGCTCGAGGGCGTCGAGGACGCGCTGCACCTGCAGGCCCTCGGCGAAGGAGGGCGTGGGCTGGCGCCCGGCGGCGATGTCGCCGACCAGGTCGACCACCTGGTGGGTGAAGGTGTGCTCGTAGCCGATGATGTGGCCCGCCGGCCACCACCCGGCCATCCACGGGTGCTCCGGCTCGGTGACGAGGACGCGCTTGAACCCCTGGCGGTCCGCGCCCTCGCGGGCGTCGTACACGTCGAGCACGTTCATGTCCTCGAGGTCGAAGACGATGGCGCCGTCGGAGCCGTAGACCTCCAGGTGCAGGCCGTTCTTGCGCCCCGTGGCGAAGCGCGAGGCCTCCAGCGACACCAGGGCGCCCTCGGTGGTGCGGGCCATGGCCATCGCGGCGTCGTCCACGGTGACCTTCCCGACCTCGTCGCCAGCGCCGCCGGCCGAGCTGGCCGACAGGCCGCGGCCGCCGGACAGCGGCCGCTCGGTGACGAAGGTGTGCATGAGACCGCTGACCTGAGCGATCTGCGTGCCGAGGACGTGCTGCACGAGGTCGATGGCGTGGGCGCCGATGTCGCCCAGCGCGCCGGACCCGGCGAGCTCCTTGTCCAGGCGCCACGTCATCGGCGCGCTGGCGTCGGACAGCCAGTCCTGCAGGTAGGAGGCGCGGACCTGGCGCACCTGGCCCACGGCGCCCTCGGCCACCAGCTGGCGGGCGAACGCGACGGCCGGCACGCGGCGGTAGCTGAACCCGACCATGGCCTTCGCGCCGGACGCCGCGGCCTTCTCGGCCGCGGCGTTCATGGCCTCGGCCTCGGCGAGGGTGTTGCCGAGGGGCTTCTCGCACAGCACGTGCTTGCCGGCCTCGAGGGCGGCGATGGCCACCTCGGCGTGGGCGTCGCCGGGCGCCACCACGTCGACCAGGTCGACGTCGTCGCGGGCGATGACCTCGCGCCAGTCCGTGGCCGAGCTCTCCCAGCCGAACTTCGCCGCGGCGGCCGCGGCGCGGCCGGCGTCACGGCCGACCACCACGGAGCGGCGGACCTCCAGCGGCAGGTCGAAGAAGTGCGGCGCCACCCGCCACGCCTGGCTGTGGGCGGCCCCCATGAAGCCGTGCCCGACCATCGCCACCCGCAGCTGCTGCCCACCGGTGCTCGTCGTCATCAGTCTCCGCTCCTCCTCGAGCCGTTCCTCGTACGGCGGCCATCCCACCACGGCGGCTCGGCGCGGCCCACCCCGGGAGCGCGATTTGTTCGACCGCCGGCGTTATGCGGCACCCGGCGATCAGGCCGTCAGCAGGGCACCCGGTGCGTCGAGCACGTCCTGCAGGACCAGCGCCGCAGCCCCCATGACGGACGCGTCAGCGCCGGTGGCCGAGACGCGCACCTCCACCGGCAGCAGCCGGCCCCGCAGCACCCGCTCCTCCAGCTCCGCGGTCAGGGGCTCCACGAGCCAGGGCGCCAGCGGCGCGCAGGAGCCGCCGAGCACCACCGCGTCGACGTCGAGCAGGTTGACCGCCGCGGACAGGGCCACCCCGAGAGCACGGCCCGCGTCCCGCAGCGCCTCCAGCACGCCCGGGTGGCCCACCTCGGCGGCGGCCCGCAGCAGCGCGGGCGTCCCGCCGACCGCGCCGCGCGAGGTCCGCGGGCGCACCGGCAGCCCGGCGCGGGCGAGCAGCGCCTCCTGCCCGGCGTACGCCTCGAGGCAGCCGCGGGCCCCGCAGCCGCAGCGCGGCCCGTCGGGGTCGACGGTGACGTGGCCCAGCTCGCCGCTCCAGCCGCGCTGGCCGCGCAGCACGCGGCCGTCCAGGGCGACTCCGCCACCGATGCCCACTTCCCCGGTGACCAGCAGGAAGCTGCGCGGGGCCGGACGGGCGCGGGCGTCGTCGTCGTGGGCACCGGGGTTCCAGAGCTCGGCCACGGCTGCGAGCGCCGCCTCGTTGTCCACCGCGAGCGGCAGTCCCGCCAGCGCCGGGTGCTCGCGCAGGAGGTCGAGCACCGGCACGTCGCGCCAGCCGAGGTTGGGCGCCAGCCGCAGCCGGCCCGCCACCGCGTCGACCAGACCGGGCACCGCCCACGCGGCCCCCACCACGTCCAGGCCCTCCTGGGCCGCCTGCCCGAGGACGTCGGCGGCGAGGTCCGCGGAGGCGCGCAGCACGAGGTCGGGACTGCCGGTCCTGTCGATCTCCGGCACGGAGGCGCGGGCGCGGACGGCGCCGGTGAGGTCGCGCACGCAGGCCACGAGGTGGTCGGCCCCCAGCTCCACGCCCAGGGCGGCCACGCGCGAGCCCGACAGCCGCAGCCCGTTGGCGGGGCGCCCGGCGCCGGTGCGGGGCGGCGGGGGCAGCTCCTCGAGCAGCCCCCCGGCGAGCAGCGCGTCGACGAGGGAGGAGACCGTGGCCCGGGACATGCCGGTCACGGCAGCGAGGCCGGCGCGCGACGGCGCGGCGGACGGGTCGGAGGCCGCGACCCGCTCGAGGAGCGTCGCGAGGTTGCGCTCCCGCAGGTCGCGCTGCCGCGCTGGCTCGACGGTGCGCATGGCGTTGACACTGCCACGGCGAGCGCATAAGTTCAATCACAGAACAAATCAGTTCCGGGTCGCGCGCAGCACTCCGCGCGCCCGCCCCCCTCGACGGAGAGGAGCGCCCCCGTGGCCGCTCAGCACCTCACGCCCACCCCCGAGGACAAGTTCTCCTTCGGCCTCTGGACCGTCGGATGGGCCGCCGCCGACCCGTTCGGCTCGGCGACCCGCCCCGACGTCGACGTCATCGACGCCGCCCGCCGCCTGGCCGACCTCGGCGCCTACGGCATCACCTTCCACGACGACGACGTCGTCCCCTTCGAGGTGGGCCACAAGGACCCGGCCGGCCGCGACGAGATCCTCGGCCGCCTGAAGAAGGTCGTCGCCGACACCGGCCTCGCCGTGCCGATGGTGACCACCAACCTCTTCGGCCACCCGGTCTTCAAGGAGGGCGCGTTCACGGCGAACGACCGCGACGTCCGCCGCTTCGCGCTCCGCAAGGCCTTCCGCCAGCTGCAGCTGGGTGCCGAGCTCGGCGCGCAGACCTTCGTCATGTGGGGCGGCCGCGAGGGCTCCGAGGTCGACGGCGCCAAGGACGTCAAGGCCGCGCTCGACCGCTACGCCGAGGCCGTCAACCTGCTGACGACGTACATCACCGAGCAGGGCCTCGACATGCGCATCGCCATCGAGCCCAAGCCGAACGAGCCCCGCGGCGACATCCTGCTGCCGACGATCGGCCACGCGATCGCCTTCTCCTACACCCTCGAGCACCCCCACCTGGTGGGCGTGAACCCCGAGGTGGGCCACGAGCAGATGTCCAACCTCAACTTCACCGCCGGCATCGCCCAGGCGCTCGCCGCCGACAAGCTGTTCCACATCGACCTGAACGGCCAGCACGGCCCCAAGTTCGACCAGGACCTCGTCTTCGGCCACGGCGACCTGCTCTCCGCCTTCTGGACCGTCGACCTGCTGGAGAACGGCTTCCCGGGCGGCGGCCCCACCTACACGGGCCCCAAGCACTTCGACTACAAGCCCAACCGCACCGAGGACTTCGACGGCATCTGGGCCTCGGCCGCGGCCAACATGCGCACCTACCTGCTCCTCAAGGAGCGCGCGCTGGCCTTCCGCGCCGACCCCGAGGTCCAGGCCGCTCTCCAGACCGCCAGCGTCACCGAGCTGGCCGTGCCCACCCTGTCCGAGGGCGAGTCGCTGGCCGACATCGTCGCCGACCGCTCCGCGTTCGAGGACTTCGACGCGGACGCCAAGGGCGGGCGCGGCTACGGCATCGGCAACCTCGACCAGCTGGCCATCGAGCACCTCATGGGCGCCCGCTGACCCGTCGCTGACGAGCACGCGCCCCCTGTCCCGCGGCCCGGCCGCGGGACAGGGGGCGCGTCGCGTCCCGGGACGCCTCAGACCCGGAGCGCGTCCCGCTCGCGAGCGCGCGGCGCGAGGCGCTGCAGCTGGGTCACGTGCTGGGGGCCGAGCTCGGCGAGCTCGGAGACCTGCAGCAGTCGCATGGTCCGCTCCACCTGCTCGCGCAGGATGGCGATGGCGCGGTCCACGCCGGGCCGCCCGCCGGCCATGAGGCCGTACAGGTAGGCGCGGCCGATGAGCGTGAACCTCGCCCCCAGGGCGATGGAGGCGACGACGTCGGCGCCGTCCATGATCCCGGTGTCGACCATGACCTCGGTGTCGGCGCCGACCTCGCGCACCACGTCGGGCAGCAGGTGGAACGGCACGGGCGCCCGGTCGAGCTGGCGGCCGCCGTGGTTGGACAGCACGATCCCGTCGACGCCGAGGTCGGCGAGGCGCCGGGAGTCCTCGAGGTTCTGCACGCCCTTGACCACGAGCTTGCCCGGCCACATCGCCCGGATCTCCGCGAGGTCGTCGTAGGAGATCGACGGGTCCATCGCGGCGTTGAGCAGCTCCCCGACGGTGCCGCCGGTGGCGGACAGGGAGGCGAACTCCAGCTTGGGGGTGGTGAGGAAGTCGTACCACCACCACGGGCGCGTCGCGGTGTCGAGGACCGTGCCGAGGGTGAGCTGCGGCGGGATGGAGAACCCGTTGCGCTTGTCCCGCAGGCGGGCCCCGGCCACCGGGGTGTCGACGGTGAAGAAGAGGGTGTCGAAGCCCGCCTCCGCGGCGCGCTCGACCAGCCCGTAGGAGATCTCCCGCTGGCGCATGACGTAGAGCTGGAACCAGTTGCGTCCGTGCGGGTTGGCGGCCTTCACCCCCTCGATGGACGTGGTGCCGAGGGTGGACAGCGTGAAGGGGATGCCGGCCGCCCCGGCGGCGCCGGCGCCGGCGGTCTCCCCCTCGGTCTGCATGAGGCGCGTGAAGCCGGTGGGCGCGATGCCGAACGGCAGCGCGGACGGTCCGCCGAGCACCGTGCAGGACGTGTCCGCGCGGGTGGCGTCCCGGAGGATGCTGGGGTGGAACTCGACGTCGAGGAACGCCTGGCGGGCCCGCTGCATCGAGATCTCGCCGTCGGCGGCGCCGTCGGTGTAGTCGAAGGCCGCGGCGGGGGTGCGGCGCTTGGCGATGGCGCGCAGGTCGTGGATGGTCAGTGCGCTCTCCAGGCGGCGCCTGCGCCCGTCGAGGGTCGGCTTCTTGAACTTGACGAGCTCGAGCAGCTCGCGGGGCTTGGGGGCCTGGCGCTGGACGACGGACACGGGGTCACCTCTTCACGAGACGGCGCTTGATTGGTCTGACCTTTGAATGGACCGTACTCAGGCTCTGGCCTGGTATCAAGGGGGCGTGCCGACGGCCCCCTCCGGACCCGACTGGAAGCCCCTGCGCAGGCCCAGCGCCCACGAGCTCGTCATCGGGGCGATCGAGGACCAGATCGACGCTGGGGCCCTGCGCGTGGGAGACCCGCTGCCCCCCGAGCGCGAGCTCGCCGCCCGCCTCGGCGTCAGCCGCGCCGGCGTGCGCGAGGCCGTCCGGGTGCTCGAGAGCCAGGGCGTGCTGCGGTCCCGGCCGGGCGTCGACGGCGGCACCTTCGTCACCCCGGTCCCCCGCGAGGCGCTGACGCGGTTCCTGCGGCTGCACATCGCCCTGTCCAACTTCGCCGTCGAGGACGTCGTCGACGCCCGCGTGGTGCTGGAGCGCGCGAGCGCGGCGCGAGCGGCCGCGGCCCAGGTCGAGGAGGGCATGGCCGCGATGCGCGACGCGCTCGCCGCGATGGAGGCCGTCGGGGTCAGCCGGGAGGACTTCAGCGCCGCCGACACGGCGTTCCACTCCGGGCTGGCCGAGGCCTCCGGCAGCGCCGTCTCCGCGGCGCTGACCGTCTCGATCCGCACCGCGATGCGCGGGCCGATCCTGGAGGCCCTGCAGCGCAGCACCTCCTGGGAGGCGGTCTCGGCCCAGCTGCGCGCCGAGCACCGCGCCGTCTACGACGCCGTGGCCGCGGGCGACGGCGAGACCGCCGCCGACCTCGTGGAGCGGCACGTCCGCAGGGCAGCCGCCGACCTCCACCTGTGATCAGGAACGCGGGCGGCAGACTGGGCACCATGGCGAAGAAGCTGGTCGCGGGGATCGACACCTCGACGCAGTCCTGCAAGGTCGTGGTCCGCGACGCGGAGTCCGGCGAGCTGGTCCGGGAGGGCCGTGCGTCCCACCCCGACGGCACGGAGGTGCACCCCCGCGAGTGGGAGCGCGCCCTGCGCGAGGCCGTCACCCAGGCGGGTGGGCTCGACGACGTCGACGCGGTGGGCGTCGGCGGCCAGCAGCACGGCATGGTCTGCCTCGACAGCCGCGGCGAGGTGGTCCGGCCGGCCCTGCTGTGGAACGACACCCGCTCGGCGCAGGCCGCGCGCGACCTCGTCTCCGAGCTGGGCGCGCAGGCCTGGGCGGACGCGGTCGGGCTGGTCCCGGTGGCGTCCTTCACCGGCACCAAGCTGCGCTGGCTGGCGGACGCCGAGCCGCAGAACGCCGACCGGACCGCGGCCGTCTGCCTCCCCCACGACTGGCTGACGTGGCGCCTCGCCGGCGGCTTCGAGGCCGTCGGCCTGGAGGGCCTCTTCACCGACGCCGGAGACGCCTCGGGCACCGCGTACTTCTCCGCAGAGAGCGGCGAGTACCGCCGCGACCTGCTCGAGCTGGCCTTCCGCGGGCGCTCGCCGCTGCTCCCTCGCGTGGTCGCCCCCTCCGAGGCCGGCGGCACGCTCTCGGCGAGCTGGGGCAGGGAGGGGGCGCTCCTCGCGCCCGGCACCGGCGACAACGCCGCCGCGGCGCTCGGCCTGGCGGCCCGCGAGGGCGACGTCGTCCTGTCCCTGGGCACGTCCGGGGTGGTGGGCGCGGTCACCGAGACCGCCGTGCACGACGCCTCCGGCACGATCGCCGGGTTCGCAGACGCCACGGGACGCCACCTGCCGCTCGTCGTCACCCTCAACGCCGCCCAGGTGCTGGACGCCACCGCGAAGCTGCTCGGCGTCGACCACGCCGGTCTCGCGGACCTCGCGCTCTCCGCCCCCTCGGGCGCTGACGGCCTGGTCCTCGTCCCCTACCTGCAGGGCGAGCGGACCCCCAACCGCCCCGAGGCGACCGGCGCGATGCACGGCCTGACGCTCAAGACCATGACGCCCGCCCACGTGGCGCGCGCCGCGGTGGAGGGCCTGCTGTGCGGCCTGGCCGACGGCATCGCCGCCCTGGAGGCGCAGGGCGTGAGCGTGCGCCGCGTGCTCATGGTGGGCGGTGGTGCCCGCTCGGCAGCGGTGCAGCAGCTGGCGCCGTCGGTCCTCGGCCGGCAGGTCGTCGTCCCCCAGCCCGGCGAGTACGTCGCCGACGGCGGCGCCCGCCAGGCGGCCTGGGTGCTCTCGGGCGCCGACGCTCCCCCGGAGTGGTCGCTGGCACCCGCGCAGGTCTTCGACCTCGACGACGACGCGCGCGCGTCCGGCGAGCGGGTCCGCGCCCGCTACGCGGAGGTGCGGGACCTCACCGACGGGATCTGAAGTCGGCGGGGGCGAACCGGCCCTCGCGCAGGTGCGACTCGATCGACTCCAGGCTCCGGCCCGTCAGCTCCGGCATCTTCTTCCACACGAAGAGCCACGCCGCCACGTTGAAGGCGGCGTAGACGAGCATCGTCGGGCCGGGGCCGATCCCGTTGATGACGGACAGCGTGGTCAGCGTGATCACGAGGTTCGTGGTCCACAGCACCGCGGCCTGGGCGCTGGTGCCCGCGGCGCGGACGGCCAGCGGGTAGATCTCCGAGCCGGTCAGCCAGCCCATGAGCTGCAGGCCACCGGCGTTGAAGACCATGAAGACCACGAGGCACGCGACGATGAAGGGGATCGAGCCGCGGACGTCGTCGCCGGAGACGATGAAGACCGCTCCCAGCACCGCGAGGGCCAGCGCTGCGCCGGGCACCATGACGAGCGTCAGGCGCCGGCGCCCCACCCTGTCGACGACCGCCAGCCCGACGAGCATCATCACGAGGTAGGTCACGCCGAGCGCCACGCTGACGTCGAGGGCGGCGGAGCGCGAGAAGCCGTTGTCGGTGAGGATCGTCGGGGCGTAGTAGATGATCATCTCGATGCCCGAGAGCTGCGTGAAGAGGGCGATGCCGCAGCCGACGAGCAGCGCCGGGCGCACCCACGCCTGGCGCAGCCCGCTCCAGCCGCGGTGCCCCTCGGACTCCGACTGCTCGTCGCGGACGTTGCCGACGATCTCGTCCAGCTCGGCGCCCACGTCGCTGCCGGAGGGGCGGACGCGCTCCAGCACGCCGCGCGCGTCGTCCTCCCGGTCCTGGCCGACGAGCCAGCGGGGGCTCTCCGGGAGCCGCAGCACGATGAGGAGCAGCAGCGCCGCCGGCACCGCGGCCAGCCCGATCGACCAGCGCCAGCTCAGGGCCTGGCTCGCCCCCACCAGGGTGGATACGACGATGCCCACGCCGATGCCCACCTGGAACGTCAGCACCAGCCGGCCGCGCACGGCCGGCGGGGCCAGCTCCGCCACGAACATCGGAACGGTCTGGGTGGCACCGCCCACGGCGAAGCCCAGCACCACGCGCGCCGCCGCGAGGGTCCACGCGTCCGGGGCCACCGAGCACAGCAGCGCGCCCAGCACGAACACCGACCCGATGACGACCATCGTGACGTGGCGGCCCCGCCGCTCGGACAGCCGCGAGCAGACCAGCGCGCCGATGACGGCACCCAGGAGGATGCCGCCGGCGATCACTTGCTCCATCCCGTGCTCGATGCCGAACTCGTCGCTGATCTGCAGCAGCGCGCCGGAGATGATGCCGGTGTCGTAGCCGTAGAGCAGCGAGGCCAGCGCCGAGACGGCTGCTGTCGCGACGATGGCCGGCGTCAAGACCGACCCCTTGCTGGCCCGTGCGCGCTCGCGCGTCTCCTCTGACACGGCCCCAGCAGACACCCAGCGCCCTCGGAGCGCTCATCGATCTGGGAGCGGACGTGCAGACAACACCCAGGTTCGGCGTTCAGACTCCTCCCATGACCACCACAGCCGCCGAGGCCCGCCTCCTCGTCGTCGACGACGAGCCCAACATCCGAGAGCTCCTGTCGACGTCGCTGCGCTTCGCCGGCTTCGAGGTGCACACCGCCGCGGACGGGCAGGAAGCGCTCAGCCAGGCCGAGCGCACCCGCCCCGACCTCGTCGTCCTCGACGTCATGCTCCCCGACCTCGACGGCTTCGCCGTGACCCGCCGCCTGCGCGAGCGCGGCCGCGACGTGCCCGTGCTGTTCCTCACCGCCAAGGACGACGTCGCCGACCGCGTCGCCGGCCTCACCGTGGGCGGCGACGACTACGTCACCAAGCCGTTCAGCCTGGAGGAGGTCGTGGCGCGCATTCGCGCGGTGCTGCGCCGGACCGGCTCCGGTGCGGACCCGGCCGCCGGCCGCCTCGTCTTCGCCGACCTCGAGATGGACGAGGACAGCCACGAGGTGCACCGCGCCGGGCACGCCGTGGAGCTCTCGCCCACCGAGTTCAAGCTGCTGCGCTACCTCATGCTCAACCCCAACCGCGTGCTGTCGAAGACGCAGATCCTCGACCACGTGTGGCACTACGACTTCGGCGGCGAGGCCGGGATCGTGGAGTCCTACATCTCCTACCTCCGCCGCAAGATCGACACCGGCACGGACGCCGCCGGGAGCCCGGTGCAGCCGCTGATCCACACCCGCCGCGGCGTGGGCTACGTGCTGCGCCTCCCCCCGACCGCCTGATCTCCGACGACAGCGCAGTGGCCGACAGGACCGACGAGCAGGTCCCCGGGGAGCCGACGACGGCGGACGAGGCGCCCCGCAGGTCGTCCCGCGGGGTGCGCGCCGCCTACGACGGCGCCCGGGAGCGGGTCCTCGACCGCGGGCACGAGCTGTCGCTGCGGGCCCGCCTCATCGCCGTCGTCACGGGGCTCCTCGTCGTGGCCCTGCTGCTCACCGGCACCGTGACGCTGCTGGTCCTCCAGCGCGTGCTCCTCGCCCAGACCGACGAGCAGCTGCGCACCGCCGTCACCGCCGCCTCGGACTACGGCGTCGGCCTCCTGGGCAGCTCCTCGCCCGGGTCCACGCCGACCGACTACGTGGTGCAGGTCTCCGGCCCGGACGGGAGCGTCCAGATCCCGTCGAAGCGCACCCAGGGCGGCGAGCAGCTGAAGCTCACGGGGATCACCCAGGCGTGGGTCCAGTCGCACGGCGGGCGGCCCCAGACCATCCAGGACAGCGTCACGGGTGACGACTGGCGGGTCATCGCCATCCCCGACAAGCAGCAGTCCGGTCTCTCCATCGCCGTCGCGCGGTCGCTCACCCCCGTCGACCACACGCTCAAGGACGTCGCCGCGTACTTCGTCCTGGTGGGAGTGGTCGTCGTCGTCGCCTGCGTCGTGCTCGGGGCCTACGGCATCCGCCGCGCGTTCCGGCCCCTGCGCGACGTGGAGGCGGTCGCGGCGGCGTTCGGCGGCGGCGACACGAGCCGCCGGGTCCCGGTGCTCGCCCCGGGCACGGAGGTGGGCCGGCTCGGCACCGCCATCAACGGCATGCTCGACGACATCGAGACGTCCCTCGCCGAGCGGGAGGCGTCCGAGGGGCGGATGCGCCGCTTCGTCGCCGACGCCAGCCACGAGCTGCGCACCCCCCTGTCGGCCATCCGCGGCTTCGCGGAGATGCACCGCATGGGCATCGTGCGCAAGGAGGCGGACGTCACCACGGCCTTCAGCCGCATCGAGTCCGAGGCGACCCGCATGGGCGGCCTCGTGGAGGACCTCCTCGTCCTGGCCCGCCTCGACGAGCAGCGCCCGATGCGCCGCGACCCGGTCGACCTGTTCGCGATCGTCGCCGACGCGCGCCACGACGCGCGCGCCCTCGCCCCGGACCGCACGGTGACGGTCACCGGGGTGGACGGCGCCCCGCCGCGGCCGGTGGTGGTCACCGGCGACGAGGCGAAGCTGCGGCAGGTGCTCGCCAACCTCATCGGCAACGCCCTGCGCCACACGCCCGCGGGCACACCCGTGGAGCTGGGCGTGGGCCAGCGCGACGGCTGGGCCGTGTGGGCCGTGGTCGACCACGGCCCCGGCATCCCCCCGGAGGACGCCGCCCGCGTGTTCGAGAGGTTCTGGCGCGCCGACTCCTCCCGCCAGCGCGGCGCGGGCGGCGGCGCGGGGCTGGGGATGGCCATCGTGGCGGGCATCGTGCAGGCCCACGGCGGAGCGGTGCGCGTGGTGCAGACCCCGGGCGGGGGCGCCACGATCGAGGTGGCCCTGCCCCTGGCGGACGCTCCCGCGGCCGAGGAGCCCCAGGACGACGACAGCGTCGTCGACGACGTGCCCACACCTGTGGACAGCCCTGTGGACGACGGGCCGTCATCCACAGGCGGCGGTCCGGCCCAGCGGCGGGACGCTGATCTTCCCTAGCGTCGTGGACGTGCCCCCGCAGCCGGCGGTGGCCACGAGCAGCGGAGGTCCCCGATGAGCAGGTTCCAGGTCGACAGCGGCGCCGTCGAGGGCGCGAGCGCGGCGGTCGCGGGGTCCGCGGGCGCCATCAGCACCGAGGTCGACGCGATGATGCGCCACCTCCTCGACCTGCAGAGCACGTGGCAGGGCGCGGCCTCCACGTCCTTCCAGGGGGTCGTGGCGCAGTGGCGCTCCACCCAGGAGCAGGTGCGCACGTCGCTGGAGTCGATCGGTCAGGCGCTGGCGTCCACCGGCCGCACCTACGAGGCGGCGGAGGCCGACGCCGTGAGGGTGTTCAGCCGCTGACCCCGCAGGGAGCCGGACGCGGCGCGCAGCGGTCCGCCGTGGCGGCCGTGGCGCACCGCCACCAGCTCTGCCGCGATGCTCAGCGCCATCTCCGCGGGGGTCCGCCCGCCCAGGTCCAGTCCGACCGGGTCGTGCAGCCGCGCGAGCTCGTCCTCCTCCAGCCCGCGCTCGACCAGGTCCGCGCGGCGCGCGGCGCAGGTCAGGCGCGACCCCATGGCACCGACGTAGGCGAGGTCCAGGCGGAGGGCCACCTCGAGCAGCGGCAGGTCGAACTTGGCGTCGTGGGTGAGCAGGACGAGCGAGGTCGCCGGCCCGACGCGGCCGGCCGCGGCCTCCGCCTGCAGCCAGCGGTGCGGCCAGTCGAGGACCACCTCGTCAGCCGAGGGCACGCGCTGGGCGGTGGCGAAGGCATCGCGCGCGTCCACCACGGTGGTCCGCATCCCCAGCAGCCGCGCCTGCGCGGCGAGGGCCTCGGCGGCCACACCGGCTCCGGCCACCACGAGGTGCTCCGGAGGACGCACCACCACCTCCACCGCTCCGCCTCCTGGCAGCAGGAGGCCCACGTGGGTGGCGCGGCCGGCGTCGCGCGCCGCGGCCAGCTCGGCGAGGCGGGCCGCCAGCTCCTCGTCGAGGGGCTGGAGCAGCACGTCGAGCTCGCCACCGCACGGGAGGCCGACGGTCGCGGCGTCGTCGTCGGTGACCCCGTAGTGGACGACCTCGGCGTGCTCGGCGTCCGCGTCGTCGTCGTGGCCCGAGGCGGCGAGGAGGTCGGTGGCGCGAGCGAGGACGTCACCCTCCACGCACCCGCCGGAGACGCTGCCGAGCGCGGTGCCGTCGTCGAGGACGGCCATCGCCGAGCCCACGGGTCGTGGGGAGGACGCCCACGTGGACGCGACCACGGCCAGCACGGCGCGCCGTCCTGCGGCGCGGGCGGCCAGCACGGCGTCGATGATGTCGAGCACCTCGACATCATCAGCCCCCGGTGCGCCAGGCTGGGGCCGTGGAGCTGACTGCCGGCGCGACGCGCCTCACCGTGGACGAGGCCTTCGGGGCCCGGATCTCCTCGCTGCTGGTGCCGGGCGCGGTGCGCACCCGCGCCGGGGAGCAGCCGTGCGACCTGCAGCTGGTCGGGCGCTTCAGCGACACGCCCCACGGGTGGGGCGCGTTCCCGATGGTGCCGTGGGCGGGGCGGGTGCGTGACGCGCGCCTCACCTGGCAGGGGCGCACCGTGGAGCTGCCGCCCAACAAGGCGCCGCACGCGATCCACGGCACGGTCGCGCGGGTGCCGTGGGACGTGGTGGAGGCGGAGGAGCACCACGCCGTCCTGCGGCGCGACCTCGGACACGACTGGCCCTGGCGGGGCCACGCCGAGATCCGCTACGACCTGACGCCCACCTCGCTCGAGCTGCGCCTGGAGTGCTGGAACGACGGCACGGACGCCGACGGACCCATGCCCGCGTGGATCGGCATGCACCCGTGGCACCCGCGGTTCGTCGGAGGCGCGGAGGCGGAGCTCGACGTCCCCGTGACCGACCCCGCCACCGCGGTGATGGTCAAGGACGACGAGGGCATCATTGACGGACGCCGCGGCCCGCTGCCGCACGGAGCGCCGAACCACCACCGCATCGACGAGGCCCTGGCCGGCGTCGTGTGGCCGGCCACCATCACCTGGCCGGGAGTCGCGCGGCTGGAGATCAGCTCGGACGCCGAGTACGGCGTCGTCTTCACCGAGCGCGACGAAGCCGTGTGCGTGGAGCCGCAGACCGGGCCGCCGGACGCCGCCGCCCTCGGGCTCGCGCACGCGGTCGCTCCGGGCGAGGCCCACGTCATGCACATGACGTGGCGCTGGAGCACGCAGCTCTGACCCCTGAGGCCGTGAGACCGGGCCCTGGCCGTGGTCGGCGGGCAGGTCCTCCACCTCGCCCCTCGCTCCCGTGCTGAGAGGCTGATCAGCACAGGGGGCCGCCGTCCCTCCAGAGCGCCAAGTCCCCCTCGTCCCGCGACCAGTCGAGGCAGGCGTTGCAGGCGAGGTCCAGCACCGAGGTCTCGTCCTGGTCGCTCACACGACCAGGACGACGGTGGGCGCCCCCTCGCGGCCGGGCCACGCCTCGCACAGGGAGCGCCGCGAGCTAGAAGGACGGTTCTGCGGGGAAGCCGCGGGTGGGGTCGACCGGTCTGCGCACCGGGCCGGCCAGTTGGACGCGTGAGGGCGGTGCCCAGGCGCGGTACATCGGGATCGGGTCGGTGTAGGGCTTGGGGCGGGTGGTGTGGTCGATGCCCAGCGGGGAGCGCCAGTGGGCGTGCCCGGCGGTGCACCTCCAGTGCTGCCAGCGCGCCGTCCACGGCTGGGCGGCGGCGGTGCGGGCATCCCCGGCGTGCTTGCGCCGGTGCCAGCGGCGGGACTTGGGGTCCAGGTTGCACGCACACGTCGACCCGCCCTGACCGGGCAAGTACCCCCAGGCGGTGACGTGGTCCAGGTCCGCCTTGCCGGCGGGCAGGCGGTCCCCGGGACCGGTGCTCGTGCCCCACAGCGCGACCACGTGGCGGCGCAGGGCCTCGGGTGGGTCGTGCGGACCACCGCCGATGCGGTTCAGCGGGCAGGCGGAGGGGGCGATGGGCTCACACGCTCCAGCCGCGCACGGATCGACGACATCGACGGGGTCACCGAGGTCACCGGGGTCGTCAAGATTCTTGGCGTCGCGGTACCAGTCCCCGTCGGTGACGAGATCGGTGGTGGTCGGGGGTGGTGGCAGCTGCTGGACCGGTCGGCCCTTGAAGAACCCCGGCCGGGATCCCTTCGGTGTTGGTCTCACTGAGGAGGCCGACGTCGGCGGTGCACCCGCGCCAGGAGGGGTCTGCGCTCCTGGACCAGGCACACCGGGACCACCGTCGCCGGGAGCCTGCGGGCCAGGGGCACCAGGGCCCGAGCCCCCAGGGCCACCAGGGCCGCCAGGGCCGCCAGGGCCGCCAGGGCCGCCAGGGCCGCCGGAGCAGCTGGGGCCACCTGGACCGGCAGGTCCAGGTGAACCACCGTCGCCGTCGCTGTCGGGCCGGGTGGGACCCGAGCTGTCAGGTCCCGGGTCGTCAGGGGCGGTGAGCCAGGAGGCGGGGTAGGTGTGCCCGTCCACCGCGACCAGGTCCCCGGTGACGGGATCAGTCAGCACCCGCCGCAACCGGCACCCACCCCACCGCAGACCCTGACGCACCAGCCACGCCGGTACCCACCCGTACCCCTCCACAAAGCCCGGGTCCTCATCCACCCCCACCAACGCCGGCAGGGAGATGCGGATCTCCACGCTCGTTCCCGCAGCCCACCCCGCGCTGGTGGCGTCCAACGCGCCCGGGCGCACCGCCCCCAACGCGGTGACCGCAGCGTCGAAGGCGTGCGCGCCCACCGTCCGCTCATCGGACTGGTCGGACTGGTCGGCGTAGGGGTCCCCACCCCCAGGCGCCACCACCCCCTCACGGGCAGCTCGGGCGGCGGCGTGGTTGGCCACCGCCGCGGCCCGCACCCGCGCCGTGACCCCGGCCAGGGCGGTGACCGGACCGACCAACGTCAGCTTGGCCTGCCCGTCCCCCAGCGGGGTCCAGCACACCCGCCGCGCACTGGTCTTGCGCCGCACCCGCTCGCTGGCAGCGGCGGGGTCGTGCAGCTGGACCTGGTGGTCGACCTCCTCCCGCAAGCTCGCCACCGTCAACCCCACCCCGGCCGCCTCAGCACCGAAGAGGTGCTCATCGATGGTGGCCGCGGCCACGTCATCGACCTCGACCAGGCGGTTGGCGACAGCGGTCAACGCGGTCATGCTCAGCTGCCCGCAGGACAGGCGCTCCAACGCGTGGGGCATCACCGCCACCACCCGCGCCGCCAGCAGCACCTGCGCGCGGGCGGTGTACTCACTCCACCCCAGCGCCGGGGCCAGCTCAGCGACCAGGTCCGCCAACCCCGCCGCCGCCACCAGCTCCTCCTGACGGGCGAACGCCGCCGCA